>NZ_BTFW01000002.1 GCF_033242265.1 Novosphingobium sp. IK01
CCCACGGCTTCCAAAGATCTCCGCAGACGCGGACAGTTAGGGACAGAACCGATGAAACGGCTGATTTTCGTGGCGTTGAGCGCATCTGTGCTCAGCGGATGCACCGGGACTCACATAAAGCCGCCGCCCGTCTGCGACGGCAAGCATCGTCGCCCGGCCAATGTTTACGGCTCGATCCTGCCAAGCCTGCCATTGCCTGTTCCGCCATCCCAGAGCGGGGGCCAATCGCTGGTCGCGCCACCTGTCGGCGATCCGCCTGCTGACGCCCCCGCGACAGCCCCGACCGTAAAGGGCGGACATAAGCACGGCGCGATGAACACCCCGCGCCCAACGCCCCGTACCTCCACGCGGGACATTGCGTTGTCCTACTCCCAATGTTGACGAAGGGATTTGAGCCATGAACGTGGTGAAGGCCGAGGACAAGGAACGCTATCTCGAAAGCGCCCGTAGCTGGGAATATGACCGGATGCGCGCGGCGGTCCAGTCGCGGCGCGTCGCCTGGATGGTTGCGGGCGGCGCCTGCCTGCTGGCGGTTGTATCTGTCGGCGCGGTCGCCCTGCTGGCGCCGCTCAAGACCGTGGTGCCCTATGTCATCCGGGTTGATCGAAGCACAGGCGAAACCGAGATCGTCACGGCGCTCAAAGGCCCTCAGCCCCGCTCTTATGACGATGCGGTCAACCGCTACTTCATCGCCCAATATGTCCGCCTGCGCGAAGGCTGGCTCAACAATGCCGCCCGCGAGAACGCCTATACTGTCATGCTCATGAGCGAACAGGCTGAAGCGGGGCGCTATCTGGCCTCGGTGGAATCCGGCAACAAGAACGCGCCATCCAACGTCTATGGCGATGGCGGCTTTGTCTCGATCACAATCCGCTCGATCAGCTATCTGAGCCCGACCGTGGCCCAAGTGCGCTTCAGCAAGATCATCACGATGGGCCAGAACGCAGCCGTAGCGCAGAACTGGAACGCCATCCTCACCTTCAAATACACCACCGCGCCCGAGCACGAGAAGGATCGTGTCATCAATCCGCTCGGCTTTCAGGTGGTGAACTACCGCAGCGATCCGGAGGCCTGACATGAGCAAGCTCCCCGAAACGGCCCCACCTGGCGATCAACCACAAGACACCAAGGTCATCCCTTTCCTCCCCGTCCTGCGCCGAAAACCGGAGCAGCGCCTCTCGCCCCCTGGCACCGCGCTGGCCGTGACCGAAGCCGGGGCCAAGAGCCGCCTGTGGCGTGGGCTGGGCGCGATCTGGCACAGGCTCGTCACCCTTTCTCTGGTCGGGACCATCGCAGTCACCCTGGCGCCGCCCCCTGTCTTTGCGGCACAGACACCCTCCCCCGGCGCCAAGGATGCGCGGGTCCGCAATGTGGATTACGACCCCGATCAGGTCGTGTCGGTCGTCGGCCAGTTTCGCCACGCCATCGAAATTCAGTTCGGGCCGGGAGAAACCGTGACGCAGGCCGCGCTCGGCGACACGATCTCGTGGCAGATCGCCCCTGTCGGCAACATCGTATTTCTGAAGCCGCGCGAGAAGGCGGGAGGCACAAACCTCATCGTCGTCACCAACGCCAACGGAAGCCCGCGCACCTACCATTTCAACCTGGTGCTGGGCGGCGGTGCGGCCATGTATGGCATCCGCTTCCATTACCCCAAGGAAGAGCGGGCAGCCGCCGCGCTTCAGGCCCAAATGGCCACCGCGCAGGCCGCCAAGTCCGTTGAGAGCGGCATTGTCACTGCGGCTCTTGACCATGCCGTCATCGAGGGCGCCCGCAACATGAATTACACGGTGCAGGGCAATGCAGCGCTTCAGCCCACCGAGATTTCGGACAATGGCGAGTTCACGGTCCTGCGCTATCCCGGCCATGCCGACATTCCATCGATCTTTGCCGTGGACGTGGACGGGACAGAGACGATCGTGCCCTATGATGTGCGCGAGGATTTCGTCGTCGTCCATGCCGTCTATCGCCAGCTCCGTCTGCGGCGCGGCAACATGGTCCTTTGCGTCTACAACGAAGGCGCTCCGCGCAACGATCGCGGCGACAGGACCGGCACCGTCTCCAATGTCGTCGAACGCAAAGTAAAGGGGCAATAACATGGCCGAACCTATCCTCGACCGAGGTGGCAATGTCGGCGCCAGTCATGCCGACGGCGATGCGATCCGCTCGGCGCCTCTCGGCAGCGCCAGCGCCAAGGGTGGCGGATGGGGCAACATCGCCCTGCTGGGTGCCGGGGTCGCGCTTGTTGGCGCGATCGGCGGCATCACCATCGGCTACGCGACCTTCCACCACCCGGCCAGCTCGAAAGCGGCCGAGCAACCTGCGAAGGCCAGCGACCGGGCCGTGGCTGATGTCATGGCCTCTCCCAACGCGCAGCGCGCGGCGCTGGCCGGTCAGCTCGGACAACGCGGAGCCCCGGCGACCGACATCTTCGGCAGGCCCGTCGCCGCGACACCCGGCCAGCAGCCAACCGATGTGAATGGCAATCCGATCCCGACGAGCGGCCAGCAGACGCCAGCGCAAACGCGCGCGCAGCAGGCGCGCGCCATGGCGGATGCGGCACGCCGCTCGCCGATCATGGCTTTCGGCGGCAGCGGGATTGCCTCTGGCGCAGCCCCGGTCGGAGCCGGACAGCCAGGAACGCAGCCGCAGGGCCAATCAGCGGTCGCCCCGCAGAATTTTGGCGCCAGCGGCTTCGGGCCGCCAAGCACCGATGCGGACGGCAAGCTGGCAGCAGGCAAAGGCCCCAGCGATTTCAGCGACCAGCTCGGCCACGCCACGATCCAGACTGTCCGCGCCAGCCTCATCCCTGATCGCAGTTTTCTGCTAAGCGCTGGCACAGTGATCCCCTGCACGCTTCAAACCGCGATTAACTCGACCCAGGCCGGTTATGTCTCCTGCGTCGTGAACCATGACGTGTTTTCGGAAAATGGCCGAGTGGTCCTGCTCGACAAGGGGACCAAGGTGCTGGGCCAATATTCGGGCGGCATCACACAGGGCCAAGCGCGCATGTTCGTGCTGTGGACGCGGGCGCTGACGCCGCGCGGGGTAGCCATCGATCTCGGCTCACCCGCCGCCGACAGCCTCGGCCGCGCAGGCGTCACCGGCGGCATCGACACGCAGTTCTGGGCGCGTTTTGGCGCTGCCCTCATGATGTCGGTGCTCGAAGACGCCTCAAACATCGCGGGCCGGGCGGTCGCGGGCCAGGGCACCTATACCACGCAGGTCCCCTCGACCATGGGCCAGACCATCCTTCAGAGCACCATGAGCATTCGCCCGATCCTCAAGAAAAATCAGGGCGACACCGCCGCGATCTTCGTCGCCAAGGACTTCGATTTCCGGTCGGTCTATGATGTGCAGCTCAGGCGGTAGGCCATGTCTAACGCAGGCACGACGATCTATCAGCACAACGCCGCGCCGCTCGCGCCTTTCCTCGCCCGCGACGACGTAACCGAGCTGGTCATCAACGAGCCAGGCTGGATCGGGGTTGAAACGCGCAAGGGTTGGGAATGGCATGAGGCCCCCTCCCTCGATCACGCCTCCTTGATGACGCTTGCCAAACTGATCGCTGGCCTCACCAAACAGGACATCACGACAGAGTACCCCATCTGCTCCTCCGTCCTGCCCGGCGGCGAGCGCGCCCAGATCGTCATCCCGCCCGCCGTCGAGCGTGGTTTCGTGTCGATCACGATCCGCAAGGCTTCCGGTGTCACCATGGATATTGACGATTTTGACCGGGCGGGCCTGTTCAGCGAGGTGCGCGCCTATGGCGCCAGCGAGGAGGTCGATGCTGCGCTTCTGCGCCACCGCGATGCCGGCGACTGGAAAGCCTTCTTCCGCATCGCCGTTGAGGCCCGGAAAAACATTCTGATTTCCGGGGCTACGGGGTCGGGCAAGACGAGCCTTTCCAAGGGGCTCATCAAGCTGATCCCCGACTATGAGCGTATCCTGACGATTGAAGATACCCGCGAACTGGTCGTGCCCCAGCGCAACCACGTCCACATGATGTATGCCAAGGACGGAAAGAGCTTGCAGAAGGCCGGGGCTAAGGAGCTGCTGGAATCCGCTCTGCGTATGCGCCCCGATCGCATTCTGTTGCAGGAACTGCGCGACGGCACGGCCTTCTTCTACCTTCGCAACGTCAACAGCGGTCATCCCGGCTCGATCACCACGGTCCACGCAAACAGCGCCGAGGGCGCGCTCGAACAGCTCACCCTCCTCGTCAAGGAATCCGAGGGCGGCAACGATCTCGACCGTCATGACATCCGCGCCCTGCTGCGCTCGCTGGTCGATATTGTCGTCCAGATGCACCGCCTTCCCCCCGGCGACGGGAAACCCGCCCGCTATCGCATGACCGAAGTGTGGTTCGATCCGGTCGGCAAGCCCCACGATTGACGGAGAAGTTCTCGACATGACCGGCAAGATGGTGCGCAATCCGGCAGCCTCGCAACCAGCAGCACTGGCCTTCCTCCTCCTCGTCGGCCTGATCGTCAGCATGGGCGTCGGCGCCCTTGCGGTGCTGTGGCAAGCGCATCTGCTCTCCGCCCACACGCCATGGGCGCGCGTGCCCGGCGCGCTATGGGCGTTGCGCACGGCGCCGATCGTGTGGAAACCGTTTCTTGGCGGCTTCGCCCTCTCCTTCATGGTCAGCCTGGTCGGCATCACGTCCTCGATGTTCCGACAGCAAAAGCTCCACGGCGAGGCGCGATGGGCGCAGATCGGCGAGGTGCGCAAGGCCAAGCTGATGGAGGATGCCGGCATTCTGCTGGGCCGTATCTCGGGCCAGTTCCTCCGCTTTGGCGGAACCGAGCATGTCCTGCTCGAAGCCCCGACCCGTGCTGGCAAGGGCGTGGGCGTCGTCATCCCGAACCTGCTGCAATGGCCTGATTCAGTGGTCGTGCTCGACGTTAAGCAGGAAAACTGGGACGCCACCGCTGGCTTTCGGCTCAAAAATCTGCGGCAAACCACCCTGCTCTTCAACCCGCTCGACGCCGCCGGGCGCACCTGCCGTTACAACCCGTTCAGCCATATCGACCGCCGGGATGAGGTCGATGTCATCAACGAGCTTCAGAAGATCGGCGCCATGCTGTTTCCCCCGCCCCAGACCGGGGACAGCTTCTGGGCCGAAAGCGCGCGGACAGCATTTCTGGGTGTTGCGGCCTATGTCGCGGCAACCGCTGATGACGGGGATGATGCTCTCCCCTTCACTATGGGCGAGGTCTATCGCCAGTTTGCCGCCGGCGATGCCAAGCGACGATTTCCCCGCATCATCCGTCAGCGTGAGGCAGCGGGAAAACCACTTTCGGGGGCGTGTGTTTCAGCGCTGCGCGACTGGTTCACGGCCTCGGACAACACGTTCACCTCGATCCGACAGTCCGTCACGGCCAAGATCAATCTCTGGCTCAACCCCTATGTCGATGCGGCGACGGCCGAGAGCGACTTTGATCTGCGCTCCTTCCGCGAAGAGCGGATCTCGCTCTATCTGGGCGTCTCCCCGGACGATCTTGATCGCGTCGCCCCGATCTACAACCTCCTGTTCCAACAGCTCATCGACCTCAACGTGCGCGAGCTTCCCTCTGGCGATCGGCACCAGGTCCGCTTGCTGCTCCTGCTCGACGAATTTCCGCGTCTTGGCCGCGCCTCGGTCATTGCCAACGGCTTCAGCTATGTGGCGGGCTACGGCATCCGGCTCCTCCCCGTCATCCAGAACGGTGCGCAGCTCGAAAACGTCTATGGCCCTAAAGTCGCCACCGAAATCGAGGCCAACTGCGGTGTCCAGATGGTGATGCGGCCCGCCACCACTGCCGATGCACGCGAGATTTCCGAAAGGCTCGGCACCTATACCTTTCGCGCAAGATCGCGCTCAATGGGAACTTGGGGGCGCGGCGGCGGATCTGTTTCAGATTCCGACCAGCGGCGCCCTCTCCTGCTGCCGCAGGAACTGATGCAACTGCCGGAAAAGGACATGATCGTCCTGCGCCTCGGGATTCCGCCGGTCTATGGGCGCAAGATCCGCTTCTACGAGGAAAAGGACATGGTGGCGCTGACCCAAATCGCCGCCCCCACCATGCCGACCATCCGTCCCGATCCGACAGCCGCCACGAACAGCCTGCGCGTCATCGCAGCGGCCGAGGGAGAAGATAGTGTCGATAGCGCCCCCGGATCACCGACGACCTCAACAAGCACGACCATCAAACACAGGCTGAACAGGGCGGCGATCGACGCCGCCCTGGCACTGCCCGCCGAACAGAGGGCGGCAACCTTGTTCGGTTACACGGTCGACGCGCATCCGTCGGACGGGAAATAAATCCTATCCGCCTTCCAGCCTACCTCCAGGCCGCCATGCTTGGCCTTCCAGTTATAGATCATCGCTTCCGATACACCGTGGCGCCGAGCCAGGTCGACGGTCTTCGCTCCCGCCTCCTGTTCTTTCAGCACACCGATGATCTGCTCTTCCGTGAAGCTTGCTTGCTTCATTCGTCGGCCCTTCCATTGGGCGGACTCCAATCAAGCTTGGTGGAAAATCAGAGGGCCACGTCACCACCCTTCTATTTGTCTGAGGCAAGAATCCTAATTTTCCGCATATTGACTTCTAATTATCACCCGAGATAGACCTGTGGGATAGGAGCAGGTATGTACGCGCGTTTTGTGGAAAATCGGGTCAAAGAAGCCTTGTCGGATACCCCTGTGGTTTTAGTCACTGGACCTCGACGTGCCGGGAAAACAACTCTCGTCAGAAAAATGGGCGAGGCTGAGCGCACCTACATCACCCTCGATGATCAGACGGCCCTGGAAGCTGCCCGCATCGATCCCAGTGGCTTCATTCGCGGGCTTGATAAAGCGATTATCGATGAGGTCCAGCGCGCACCTGACCTTCTCCTTGCCATCAAAAAATCTATCGACGATGACTACCGTCCCGGCCGCTTCCTGCTCACTGGTTCAGCTAACGTTCTGACCCTTCCGCGAGTCGCCGACAGTTTGGCCGGTCGCATGGAAACTCTGCACATGCTTCCGCTTTCCAGAGCGGAGATCGAACGTACCCAATCGACCTTCCTTGAGCGTTTGTTTGAAGGCAAACTGCAAAGCGATCGACACGCCATTGTGGGCAACGATCTTGTACATCTCGCGCTGCTCGGCGGGTATCCCGAGGCGATTGCGCGCGAGAGCGAACGCCGCCGTCAAGATTGGTCTCGTTCCTATCTGACATCGGTTCTGACCCGGGATTTACGGGACATCGCCGAGATCGAAAAAATCGCGGAGTTGCCGAAATTTGTCCGACTGCTGGCTGAGCATTCAGGGCAGTTGATCAACTTTTCGCAACTCGGTTCCAGCATCAACGTCAGCTACAAAACTGGTCAGCGATATGTCGCCCTGCTCGAGCAGGTGTTCCTCGTTGCGACACTGCAACCTTGGTACACCAATGCCTTGAAGCGCATCGTCAAAACGCCGAAACTGCATTTCCTTGACCCAGGCCTACTGGCAACAGCACGAGGGTTGAATTTTGATCGAGTCAAGGCAAGCCGCGAGGTCTTTGGCTCGCTGCTAGAGAGCTTCGTGTTCGCCGAAGTCATGAAATTGATGACGGTATCGGATCTGAGACTGACACCATACCACTTCCGCGACCAGCAAATGCGGGAGGTGGATATAGTCCTCGAACGCGATGACGGCATGATCGTGGGGATCGAGATCAAAGCCTCGGCCACGGTCAAGGCGACTGATTTTGGTGGCCTGCGGACACTGGCAGAAGCGTGCAAGGATCGTTTTGCCTATGGAGTCGTGCTTTATGATAGCACCGACGTAGTACCGTTTGGCGACCGACTTGCCGCTGCACCGCTTTCTTGTTTGTGGGGCTGAGATGAAAATTATAGACAATACATCGCAGCTGCTCGGTGACGATCTCAAGGCAACGCTTGGGAAAGGTGCACGGCTCAAGATCGCCGCGTCCTGCTTTTCGATTTACGCATTTGAGGCCTTGCGATCAGAGCTCTCCAAGGTAGACAGCATCCAGTTCATTTTCACCTCGCCGACGTTTGTGCCAACAGAGGTCACCGACCGGTTGCGCAAGGAGCGCCGAGAGTTTTTCATCCCGAAGGCGACCGGTGAGGCCAGCCTGTACGGGACGGAATTCGAGATTCAGCTCCGCAACAAGCTGACCCAGCGCGCCATAGCGCGGGAATGTGCGGATTGGATCAGGAAGAAGGCACGATTCAAGTCGAATTCGACCAGCGCCGCCATGCAGCAGTTCGTGCATGCTAGCGTCGACGGCGGTGGGGTCGCCTACATGCCAATCAGTGGCTTCACGGCCGTCGACCTCGGCTATCAAAAGGGCAGCGCGGTTTCCAACCTGGTTACCCGAGTTGACGATCCCAGTCACACGGATGTCTATCTCCAGCTCTTCAACCAAATCTGGAATGACGCGGAAAAGGTGAAGGACGTCACGTCCGCAATCTGCGACCATATCGAGTCCGTCTATCAGGAAAACTCGCCTGAGCGCTTGTATTTTCAGATACTGTATAACATTTTCAATGACTTCCTTGAGGATTTAGATCAGGATGCGCTGCCGAATGATCTGACTGGCTACAAGGACAGCCAAGTCTGGAATAAGCTATTCAACTACCAGCGCGATGCCGTGACTGGCATCATCAACAAGCTGGAAACGCACAATGGCTGCATTCTCGCCGACAGCGTCGGATTGGGCAAAACCTTCACCGCTCTTGCAGTCATAAAATACTACGAACTGCGCAATCGATCTGTCCTGGTGCTATGTCCCAAGAAGCTGGCAGACAACTGGCGCAACTACAACACTAACCTCAAGACCAATATTTTTGCAAAGGACCGGCTCAACTACGATGTACTTTGCCACACCGATCTCTCCCGAACCTCAGGAGAGTCGTTCGGCATCCCGCTCAATCGGGTGAATTGGGGCAACTATGATTTGGTCGTGATCGACGAATCCCATAATTTCCGGAACAACGACGTCTATAAGGATCGGGAAACCCGCTATCAGAAGCTGATGAACAAGGTGATCCGTGATGGCGTGAAAACCAAGGTTCTCATGCTGTCTGCGACCCCGGTCAACAACCGCTTCAACGACCTGCGTAATCAGCTTGCCCTTGCCTACGAGGGGGAATCGGAATCGCTCAGCCGCAATCTGAAATCGAACACGGGGGTCGAGGAGATTTTTCGGCGCGCGCAAAAGGCCTTCAACGCCTGGAGTGAGTTGCCGGCCGAGGAGCGGACAGCGGCCGCCATCCTCAAGGCGCTGGATTTTGACTTTTTCGAGTTGCTTGATGCGGTGACGATCGCCCGCTCACGCAAGCATATCGAGACCTTCTACGACACCAAAGACATCGGCAAGTTTCCGCAGCGGCGCAAGCCGGATTCGTACCAGTGCCCGATCACCCATCGATCAGATGTGCTGGGCCTCAATGACATCTTTGCTCGGCTTTCGGTGCTTAAGCTCGCCGTGTACGCGCCGATCGGTTACATTTTGCCGAGCCGCCTCGCGAAATACGAAGAGATATACGACACCCAGGTCGAAGGTGGCCGCGGCAAGCTCCGTCAGGCCGACCGCGAGCGCAGCTTGCAGGCACTGATGACGACCAACCTGCTGAAGCGGCTTGAAAGCTCCGTCGAGGCGTTCCGCCTCACGCTGCGCGCCCTCAGCAGCAACATCATCCGAACCCTGGATGCCATTGCCGAATTTGAGCGATCTGGCGGCTCTCAAACGGTCAGCGACTATCTGGCCGATGTTTCAATGGACGACGAGGACGATGACATCGGCGGTGTCGGCGAGTTCACGGTCGGCAAAAAGGTGCAAATCAGCTTGGCAGACATGGACGTGCCTTCATGGAAGCACGACCTGGAAGCCGACCTGTTCCTCATCCGTGAACTCACCGCTTCGATGGAACTAGTCGGTCCCGGCGATGACGCCAAGCTCCAGCATTTGAAGGGCATCATCGCCAAGAAACTCGCCGAGCCGCTCAATCCAGGTAACCGGAAGGTCATCATTTTCACGGCCTTCGCCGACACGGCCAACTACCTCTATGCCAATTTGGCGCCAGCTCTGTTGAAGTCCAACGGCATCCACACGGGCAAGGTAACCGGGTCAGACGCACCGAAAACTACGTTGAAGAAGGCCTATGACTTCCAGTCCGTGCTCACGCTGTTTTCGCCAAGGTCCAAGGAGAAGCACCTGATCCTGCCGGAAGAACCGGAAGAACTCGACATCTTGATCGGCACAGACTGCATTTCGGAAGGCCAGAACCTTCAGGATTGCGACTACTTGGTAAATTACGACATTCACTGGAACCCGGTGCGGATCATCCAGCGCTTTGGTCGCATCGACCGCATCGGCTCGCCAAACAGCCAGATTCAGTTGGTCAATTATTGGCCGGACATTTCGCTGGATGAATACATCAATCTGAAAGAGCGTGTTGAAAATCGCATGATGATCGCTGATGTCACCGCCACCGGCGACGACAACGTCTTGACGGCCAAAAGCAGCGACATCGCATATCGCAAAGAGCAGCTTCAGCGCCTTCAGGACGAAGTGATCGAGCTCGAGGATGTGCGGACCGGCATCTCCATCACCGACCTCGGGCTCAATGATTTCCGGATGGATTTGCTGAACTACATCAAAGTCAATGGCGATCTGGATAACTTACCGAATGGCATGCACGCCGTCGTGCCGGCCAATGCCAAACTTGGCCTGATCCCAGGCGTGATGTTTGCACTGCGGAACATCCATGACAGCGTGAACGTCAATCAGCAGAACCGGCTGCACCCCTACTATCTCGTCTATATCGGCAACGATGGCGAGATTGTCGTCGACCACACGCAGGTGAAACGCCTGCTCGATCTGATCCGGATGAGCTGCAAGGGCCTTTCTGAACCAGTGGCCAAGGTATGCCGACTGTTCAACGAACGGACGCAGGATGGTCGCAAGATGGACCAGCATTCAAACCTGTTGAGTACCGCAATCCGATCCATGATCGACGTGAAAGAGGAAAAAGACCTCGACAGCCTGTTCAGCGGCGGTCGGACCTCCGCCCTGGTCCACACCATCGCGGGCCTTGATGACTTTGAGCTGATCTCCTTCCTTGTGATCGAAGAGGCCACCGAATGACGGCCCTCTTCGATTACCCCAAGGGGGCGGCATTCGGCCGTGTTGTACCCAAAAACAAGATCTACGAACACGCGGGCGCTAGCACTGCTCTGAAAGACCTGTTCATCACGCAGGTCGACCAGATCGTGTGGAAGTTCAAGCTCGCACCCGAGACCATCAATCTAGCCGCCAATCGCTCGGTGTCGGAAATCCAGGTCTTCAGCATCAGCTTGCGAAAAGCCGAGCTGGATTTGGACGTTCTGCGCGCCATTGATCGTGCCATTCCGTTCCCCCTGATTTTTGAGCTGAGTTGGTCTGGTAGGAGCAAAGTGGTCGCGGCGTTCAAGCGGCCAAGCGAGGCAGACTCCACCAAATGGGTGCTAAGCGAGTATTTCGAGACCGTGTGGATGGATGATGGGCCCCTTCGCCAGCCTCTGCCGATCGCACTGAATCTCGCCAGCCTTTATGAGCAAATCCTTACCTCACTGATGCCGGCTCAGGTCGCCTCTGACGAGGGCATTCAGGCCCGAGTGGCTAGGATGGAGGCGATCCGCGCGAAGACGCGCGAGGTCGAGCGCATCACCCTTCGCCTCAATCGGGAGAAGCAGTTTAACAAGCGCGTGGCGATCAACGCCGAGCTGCGCGCGGCCAGACTACAACTGGCCGAACTCAAGCAGGAAAAGCTCGCTGTCGCGGACGACCGCCAATCGGCTGCGAGCGAGTAAGAGGAAGTAACGATGGATAAGCTGAAGATGCACAGCCCTGACCTGAGCCAAGAGAACATTGCAAAACTACGCGACCTGTTTCCTGGGTGCGTCACTGAGACGCGCAATGAAACTACTGGACATGTGCGTCTACAAGTGGACTTCGATCAGTTACGCCAAGAGTTGAGCGATCATGTCGTTGATGGGCCGCAAGAACGATATCGGTTGGAGTGGCCAGGAAAGAGAGAGGCATTGGCGCTGGTAAACGCACCAATCGCTAGAACCCTACGTCCCTCAAGGGGGGAGAGTGTCAATTTTGATGACACGAAGAATTTATTTATCGAAGGCGATAATTTAGATGCATTGAAGCTTCTTCAAGAAAATTATCTCGGCGGCATCAAGATGATTTACATTGACCCTCCATACAACACGGGAAATGATTTCATCTATGAAGACAATTTTTCACAAACTTCTATAGAATATTTAGAAAAATCCAATCAGCACGACAGTTATGGCAATCGTCTTGTAGCAAATACCTCAGTAAATGGAAGATTTCATTCAGATTGGCTGACTCTAATGTATCCTAGGCTTAGGATTGCTAGAAATCTTCTGTCTGAGGATGGAGCCATTTTTATAAATATTGATGATTCCGAGTTGGGAAATCTCAAGAAAATTTGCGATGAAATTTTCGGAGAATCAAATTTCATTGCTAATGTTGCATGGAAACATACGCAACAAAGCAAGAATGACGAGAGGTACTTCGCTAGGGTTTATAATTCTTTGCTTATTTACCGCAAATCAGACGCTCTATTGAAATTTCGCTTCCCCCGAACTGAGGAAGATAACAAAAATTATTCGAATCAAGACAATGATCCGAAGGGACGTTGGCGCGCCGGTGATGTTCGAAGTCCAAACTACCGAAAAACGCTTTGCTTTGACATTGTCACGCCGTCAGGGAAAAAAATTCCTCCACCCGAAAATGGCTGGCGCTGGTCAGAAGAGACGGTGAGGGAAAAAATTAAATCTGGGGAGATCGTATTTAACTCTGATGAAACAAAAATTGTCCGGAAAATTTATCTCCAGAATCAAGAGGGACGAACACCTGAAAATCTTTGGGATGGCGATGCTGCGGGGACATCTAGGCAAGCAAATGCTGAATTGAAGGAGCTTTTCGATGGAACCGCAACATTTGACACACCAAAGCCGACAGCGCTAATTAAGCGTATTGCTCAGCTTTTTTACAATGAGGACAATTATATAGCATTAGACTTTTTTGCAGGTTCCGGGACTACGGCCGCGGCCTTGATGCAACTGAATGCTGAAGATGGCGGAAGCCGTAAAGCGATCGTAGTTCAGATACCAGAACCTTGTGGCGAGGGTTCGGATGCACTCAAGGCAGGCTACAAGACCATTGCAGACATCGCAAAGGAACGCATCCGGCGCGCCGGCAAAAAGATTATCGAAGGCAAATGCCACGAGGGTTGGAATCGTGATGTTGGCTTTCGGGTTCTGAAGGTCGACACGTCGAATATGCAGGATGTTTACTACAGGCCTGACCAGATAGGTCAGAAGGATCTGCTGCATGCTGTCGACAATATCAAGCCCGGTCGATCAGCTGAGGATCTTCTGTTTCAGGTGCTGGTGGACTGGGGCGTTGATCTGACCTTGCCCATCCGACACGAGACGGTGAGAGGAAAGACGGTGTTCTTCGTGGATAAAAACGCCTTAATCGCCTGCTTCGAGTCCGGTGTCACAGAGGAATTGGTCAAGGAACTGGCTGGCCGTGAGCCATTGCGCGTGGTCTTCCGTGACAATGGTTTTGTGTCCGACGCCGTAAAGATCAATGTTGATCAGATCTTTCGGCAGCTGTCGCCAGGAACTGATGTGAAAGCGATCTGAGGAAATGGCCATGAAGCTCAAATTCAAGGTTCAGCCTTATCAGACCCGGGCGGTAGAGTCGGTTGTCGATTGCTTCGCAGGCCAACCTTTGGTGACCGGCATCAGCTATCGGATCGATCCCGGCCGGAAGGCTCAGGTCAGCGCCTTCGAGGATGGTTTCAAAAATTCTGATCTTGTATTGTCGGACGCGCAGGTGCTTGCAAACATTCGTGACGTGCAAAAGTGCCAGAACCTGCCGCTGTCAGAAAAACTAGCAGTGAGTGCTGGATGCAAGTTCAATCTCGACGTCGAGATGGAGACCGGCACAGGCAAAACCTACTGCTACATCAAGACGATTTTCGAAATGAACAAGCGGTTTGGCTGGTCGAAGTTTATCATCATGGTACCATCGATCGCAATTCGTGAAGGGGTTTACAAATCCCTAGAGATAACTGCTGATCACTTCACAGAAACCTATGGAAAAAAAGCGCGATTCTTCATTTACAACTCAAAGCGCCTTCACGATCTTGAGAGCTTTTCCTCGGACGCTGGCATCAACGTTATGGTGATCAATATCCAGGCGTTCAATGCCAAGGGGGCCGACAACCGCAGAATCTATGGCATGGCAAGGACTCTCGCCAACGGGCAAGTTGTTTACGAAGGCTTGGATGACTTCCAATCTCGTAAACCCATTGACATCATTTCGTCCAACCGGCCGATTCTGATCCTTGACGAGCCTCAGAAGATGGAAGGCAAGGCCACGATGGAGGCCCTGCCGAAGTTCAAGCCGCTGATGATCCTGCGCTATTCAGCCACGCACAAAACGCAGCACAACCGCGTTCACCGGCTGGACGCGCTCGATGCCTACAACCAGAAGCTAGTCAAGAAAATCGCTGTGCGCGGGATCCAGACTCGTGGCTTGGCGGGCACCAATGCCTACCTGTACCTAGAAAGCATCGAGATTTCGAAGAAGGCACCTGTCGCCCGCCTTGAGCTGGAGGTGCGCTTGAAATCCGGCGAGATCAAGCGGCAGATTCAGCGTCGCGAGTTCGGGGATGATCTGTTCTCAAAGTCCGGCGAGCTAGACCAGTACCGCGATGGCTTTACCATTTCCCAGATCGACTACAACACTGACACAGTCGAGTTTACCAACGGCATCGTACTGAAGGCCGGCGAGGCCGTTGGTGATGTGTCCGAACGCGATATTCGCCGCATCCAGATCCGTGAGACGATTAAGGCCCATCTCGACAAGGAAAGGCAGCTTTTCGCTCAAGGCATCAAGGTGCTCTCGCTGTTTTTCATCGATGAGGTCGTCAAATATCGAGACTACGGCCAAGCTGACGAAAAGGGCGAATATGCTCGGATATTCGAGGAGGAATATGACCTCCTCAAGGCCGAATATCTGCTGGAACTGCCGCTTGAGAACAACAAGTATCGGGCGTTCCTGGAGCGCGACCTAGTAACTAGGGTCCACGAAGGCTATTTCGCGATCGACAAGCAGAAGAGGCTGGTCGATCCGGATATCAAGAAGACCGGCGAGGACAAAGGCCTATCGGATGACGCCGATGCCTATGACCTCATTTTGAAAAACAAGGAGCGCTTGCTCTCGCAGGCCGAGCCGGTGCGTTTCATCTTCTCCCACTCGGCACTTCGGGAGGGGTGGGACAACCCCAATGTGTTTGTCATGTGCATGCTCAAACACAGTGAGAATTCGATCTCGCGCCGTCAGGAGGTGGGGCGTGGGTTGCGCCTGTCCGTCAACCAGCAGGGCGACCGGATGGATCAGCCTGCTATTGTGCACGATATCAACGTGCTGACAGTGGTGGCCAGCGAAAGCTACAAGGACTTTGTCGCCGGCCTGCAGAAGGAGATCGCGGAAACGCTGTCGTCCAGGCCGAGGAAAGCGACCGAAGCCTTCTTTGCGGGCAAGACCATGGCGACCGACACCGGGCCGATCGAGGTTACCCCGGCGCTGGCCAAGCAGATCTATCGCTATCTAGTGAAGAACGATTACACGGATGACAGCGATCAAGTCGCGTCAGCCTATCACGAGGCCAAGTCGGCGGGAACGCTTGCGCCCCTGCCAGATGACCTGAAACCCTATACCGATCAGGTTTTTCAGCTCATCGACAGTGTGTTCAGCGATGCCCAACTGCCCAAGATTGACGACGGGCGTAAGCCGAAAACCAATCCCCTGAACGCGAACTTTGAAAAGAAGGAGTTTCAGGCGCTGTGGTCCAGGATCAACCAGAAAGCTGTCTACCGAGTTGAGTTCGAGGCAGACGAACTGGTTCGCAAATGCGTCAGCGCGTTGGACAGCCAGCTCAGGGTCACACCGCTCCAGTACACGGTACAAATTGGCATTCAGGCCGATGAAATCGACGATGAGCAGCTCAAGGCGGGCGATGGTTTTGCAGTCACCGGCACCTCGACCGAACGCGGTGGCTCGGTCTATTCGCTTGTGAAATATGACCTGCTTGGAAAGCTCGGTGAGCTGGTTCAGCTTACACGCGCAACGGTCGCGGAGATCCTTACCGGGATTGAGCCCTCCGTGTTCGGGCAATTCAAGGAAAACCCGGAACACTTCATCTCTGAGGCCTCCAGGATCATCGCTGAGCAGAAGGCAACGATGGTAATAGAGCGCCTGACCTATGACGGTCTGACCGAACGGTACGATGTCGACATTTTCACGGCCAACCAGACAGGTCAGGATTTTTCAAAGGCCAGCGGGAAGCTGAAGAACCATATCTACGACTATGTGGTGACAGATTCCGATGTAGAGAGACGCTTTGTGGCGGAACTGGACACTAGCGATGAGGTGATCGTCTATGCCAAGCTCCCCCGCGGATTCCTGATCCCGACCCCGGTCGGAGATTACAACCCGGACTGGGCCATCTCCTTCAAAGAAGGAAGCGTCCGCCACATCTATTTTGTGGCGGAAACCAAGGGCACCATGTCATCCATGAAGCTGCGCGAGATCGAGAATACAAAGATTGCCTGCGCGCGAAAATTCTTCGATGAGATCGGCCGCAAGGTAGCGGATGACAGGGTCAAATATGACGTCGTGACCGATTATGCGAAGCTCATGGACATTGTGAGCCGAGCAGCCTGAGAATGCGCGCGGCTGCCATCCCCAGGCTCCAGCCAGGGGATGGCAGCACCGTTATTCCAAACCCGTTGATTAGAACCCATGCGCCCATTGGCAGAAGTCGATGGACATGATGCGCCATGATTCATCGATGTGTCTGTTCGAGGCGGGGCAGCAATGGTCGACATCCGGGTTTCTCAGACGTACATCCCCCATCGCCGTGACCCTTTCCGAGTCTGCTGCGTACATTTGCTGGTCAGGGTCGCTTCGTACATGTTTGGCGGGATGAACCGGGTCTTGAACACGTCCTTGTCCGTTCGCTCGAAATGGATGATTGCTGGCCTCGTGACCGAGAAGATTGGATCGAGGCGGACCTGATGGGTACTGTTGGAGTTATGAATCACGTTGGCGGTGATGGTCTCATCAAGAAATTTAAAAGTCATGGTCCTGCTCTCCCCAGAGCTCAAGCCGAAGTAGGCACCTAGTGTCGCCGTCGGGAGCTGAATGGCGGAGCCTGGCTTGCCCTTCTGCCCTCCGGTCTCGCGCTCGAAGATCTGGAGATAGAGGTGCTTTGGCAGCTCGGTGATTGAGCCCATAGCACCGAGGAGTTGTCCCTTGATCCAACCGCTCGCTCCGGAAAGGCCTAGTACTTTGACAAAAAGCGGCTTTGGCGCCACCTTCGCTGGCACTTTCAGGTAGGGTTTGTGGGACTTCGGCAATTCCGACTCGCGTTCCCGCCCTGATCCTTCAGACCGAGCCAAACGTTCGACCTCTTCGGCAGTAACCTTGACTGCGGTCGTTTGAACCCAGCTCCAAAGCTTGGCAAAATCCGCAGCCAACTGGCTCCCTCGCGGCACGACAAGCTCGATCATCGTCTCACCGTTCCGCGCGAGACCGCCGCCAGTCAAATTAGCTGACCCGACAAGCGCCACCTCGCAGTCCGGAAAGCGGAACATACATACCTTGGGATGAAAAAGCGCATTGGCGTATTCGTTTTCGATGAAACCGGCATATGTGCGCCCAGGATAGCGTGCTTCCAGTATCAATCCGTAAAGCAGGGCATCAGGGCTTGTCACCCCGTTTCCGGCACCATAGACGGATTCGAATTGACCACCTCGCCCTAAGAAATCTTCTAGGTGATGCGATATCAAGCCCAGCCCATCCCACCGGGCGAACGCGAAAGAAAAGCGGACTCTGCTAAGGCCTTCGGCCTGGAGCAGCTCGCTCAGCCTATGGTGCAGCTGCTTCTGACCACCGCTTATCTGGTGATGGAGGCTAGCGGTCATCGCGAGCGCTTAGCCTATGAAGCCAAACTGATTGGCTGCCATAATATTTATTTTCGGCGATTATGACGCTCGTCCCCAATGCCCTCATCCCCCTGATATTCCCATGCGATTAGTACTTTGCTCGTCAGTTTACCAGTGGGAACAAAAGTGAAAAATCGGTTTGCGATTGCGCCAGAGCTGAGGTGCTTGGGAAGCAATTTACATATTCAACGACGAGCGCACCCAAGATAAAGTGTAAGCGTCCGTCCTTTGCCGTGGAGGAATCAAAGGAGGTGGCAAACGTCCCTATAGTGGGCGTACTCATTATTTCTGGGTATCTCGGTTGTTTGCTGCTGCTGAGGGTTTGACAATGTAACCCGTGGGCGTGGAGATAAGGTTTTCTGCGGGCGGGATCCCCCACAGTTACACCACCAATGCGATTAGGGAAGCCGAGGGACACGACCCCAGCAGAGACAAACTGAGCCCGGAGGAGACTTTCCCGCTTACCCAACCTTACCAGCCCAGTTCGCCCCGCTCAACGTGACTTTCCCAAAACAGGGTCCTTCGCCCTCACCGCAACGTTCCGCATGCCACCGATCCGAGAAACAACTTCCCCTCTCTCGATCGCATCACCAATCTGCCAGTGAAGCTGGGCCAATTTTGCCGGCAATGCGCCTTCCTCCCCGCTGTCTTGCGCCTGGGTAAACAGATCAACCGCACCAGCCAGTTCGGCCTCAGCAAACAATGCAGGGCCAGCACCCGCCCGCCAAAGATCGGCAAGCTCACCAGCACGACGCTGCCGAGCTTCAGCAGATTGATCTTCCACGTCGGTACGGCGCGGCACGGGCGGCAGATCCGCGCCCCTCTGTGCCAACTCGTCACGCGTGATCGCGGCCAAGCGATATCTCAAGACGCGGGTTTCCGGGGTATCGGTAGGGGATGGCTGGTACTGGCGCGCCAGGATCATCACCAACTCGGCCGTGCCCGCACTGGCCACGGTTTCCCGCCATGCGATCAAGGCCCTGTCCGGCGTCACCATATCGGCAGGTTGGTTGACCGAGAAGCGCTCAAGCAACGGGTCATCGGCCACATTCACGGGAAGAGGCGCGCCATTTCCGATAGCCGCTGCATGAGCTAACGCCGCGACCTCTGCAACCCGTTCGATGCCGTCGCGCTGGATGGCCCGATCATCGATCATACGCGCGAGCATCGTCTCAAGGATGGGCACCAGATCAGTCACCCCCCCCTGTCCGGCATCGATCGTGTCGAGCCGATGGAGGATTTCGGCGTGCGACTGCTCGATCCTGGCGTTGCTCTTCGCAAGCCTATCAAGCTGCCCCTGCATCAGGGTCAGGGAATCCAGAATGGCTGCCAGGGCGACATGCGATGGATCATCTGTCATCGTTCTGGCCCATCCCGATTTCGCGAGCGGTCACGCTGCTCTCTGTCACGCTCCTGCACCCGGCGAAGCATTTCCTCTGCCGGTTTGCCGGCCACTTGATCGGGCGGCTGATTGGCC
Organism: Novosphingobium sp. IK01; assembly: GCF_033242265.1. NCBI lineage: Bacteria > Pseudomonadati > Pseudomonadota > Alphaproteobacteria > Sphingomonadales > Sphingomonadaceae > Novosphingobium > Novosphingobium pituita. The sequence continues at coordinate 19,562 of NZ_BTFW01000002.1, forward strand.
TGCTCCATCAAAGCCCGCAGCCTTTCAAGATCGGGTCCGGCGTGGCGCTTACGATCCGCCGGGTTTGGATCATCTGCCGAGGCCGAGGCTTCCTCTGATCTGATTCCCGCCCGCATGTCACGCGAACGAGCCAGCGCCGCCGACAACGGGTCAAGCGTATCGACTTCAGAACCTGATCGCGATAGCGCCAGCGATCGGACGTGTGGATCTGCCCCCATATCTCCAAGCCGCGCCGCTCGCGCCGAATTTGCTTCAGGCGCCGGCATCGTCGAGATGAACTTTTCCAGACTTCGTGCGATCACCTGATCGGCAAGCGACGGAGAGGCAGACAGCTCCTCGATCGAGCGCTCATAGGCCCGACGAACAATGGCCTGCTGGGACGCCAGCACGGCATCGACAGGATCGCCAACACCGCTTTCGTGCAGCCGCTGGGCACGCTCGGCGCGGCTCTTGTCAACGCGGGGAACCTGGCCCTTCCCGCGAACCTTGATCGCCGCGATGGGCTCATGCTTGGGGTCAATCCCCCTTGCCCGAGCTGGCGTGGCATTCGCCTCAATGCCACGGTCACGCAGCTTTTCCGCGAAGCGCTGCCGGTAACGAAAAAAGTCGTCCCGGTTCGGGTGGAAGCGCCGGCCGTCATGGTCGCGCCGTGCGATGGTGAGGTGAACATGGGGGTGATCGCGATCGACATGCAGCGCCGCCACCCACGACCGATTGGCAAATTCTTCGCGCGCGAAATCCAAGGCAGAATCACGCAACCGCTCAGGGTCCGTCCCCGCAGGCATCGAAAGGATCATCGAAATGGAAGTGGCCCCCTTGCGACGGGCATCGCCACCCATCTCCCATTCCTGCCAGTCCTGCGCGAGGATCTGCATGTCTCGGGCATCATGCAGCACCTCCTCATCGCTGGTGTAGAGCGCGACCTGTTTGCCCTCCCCATGCCCCAGACGGCTGATGTAGGAAAAGTTAGCAAGGACATGACCGCCACCATGCTGGCGCCCAGTCGCCCGCACTATCACCTCCGGCACACGCCGCGCTGTTCGCTCCATTGCCGCGATGGCGTGCCCGCTGACGACAGCATGAGAGCCCCCTCCAAATGCGTGCTTCACCTGCCGGTCGGAGCGAAGCCTGACGGCAATGGGCGCCGTTCTCGGGGCCATCGCTGCCGCCATGACTGACACAATAGCGCCGCTCGATTGGGGACGTTTCCCCTTCCCTCCCCCCGTCCCAGGCCGATACCGCTTAGGGGGCGCAAAGACCCCTGCCATGGAGTCAAGCGTGCCGGATGAAAGGCGGAAACTCATCGCGGACGATCCCTGAATGCGTCCACCCAATAACCGACCTCACCACCGACATAGGACGAGATAGCCCGCCGCGTCTCCATCAACAGCGCCTTCAGATCTCCGCAGGTTTCGAGGAATGGCGCCGCGATACGCGCGACCTCAAGCGTACTGCCCGGTTGATTGGCGGCATTCATCGCATGAACCGCCTGGTTGATGTTTCGACCGATGGCGAGCACCTGCTTGCGCAACTTCCCCAACTCGACTTGGCTGACGGGGGCTAGGCGCAACGCGCCCGCTCGATCCCAAAGCTGCCACCGTAAGGTGCGCTTAATCCACTCATTCCGCGACAGCCCCAAAGGGGCGCCGGCGGCGTCAATCGCATCCACTTCACTGCGATGAAGGCGGACAGTGACGCGAACTTGATCGTCAGGATGTCCCCTGCCCTGCTGCTCGGGGATCGGCAGGCTATCATTCGCTGGCTCCAATACGGAACGAGCCAACGTGCGCGCGATCCAAGCGCTGCGCGTCTGACCATGCGCCGACGCTACCCGATCGATCTCGGCGATCAGCTCATCTTTCAGTCGCAGGCTTACCATCATCTCAACAGCCCCGAGCAGCGGCGCCGATTGGATCAATGTATTACATTGGTGCCAATTGGCATATCCTGCCATACCTTCACATCTCACATTTCCTACTCCATAAACCCTCCCCATTCAAGCAGGTCACGACAATAACGTGGAAGAGGGGGATGATCGTAATGGGCCTCAAACGGCGAAACGGCACCGCTTGGCTGTGCCGCTGATGAGCATCAACAGAGCCAAATTGCGGTCGAACGTTTTTGCGACACGATCAATGATCTGGCGCGCAGATGGCCACGCCACAATCATGGTAGCATCATGCCAACACGTAGCAGCGATCATTTACGGGGAGGCATTATGCGTCGGAAAGCCATTGCTGGAGATGATTTGGCGGCCATCCACGCCAGGCGCGAAGCACTCCGGTCAGAATTGGCTGAACTCGATCAGCGGGCGAAGGAAGCCGAACTGGCTGCACGCGACGCTGGCCGCCCCACTCTCACCGCTGCGCTGGATAAAGTCCGCATTCCCGCAATGGATAAGACCGATGCGAAGGCTATAGCCGCTGCAATCGCACATCATGGTGGCAAGATTGTTGCCAACCATCTTGCCACCATGCCAGCCACCTAACTGACAGAGTATCCCAGCGCAGTTTCCTCCAGCCCATCTCAATGTTAGGCTTGAGGCGTGAGGCCAAGCTGGCGTTGAGCATAACATTCGACGTTAAATGCCATTCGGCACATGACGGCTTCAAATTGCAAAAGGGGCGCTATGCCGGATCTCGAAAGGCGGATAGTCAGGCTCAAATCACAGCGCGCTTTGGGTCATATCAAAGAGAACCCGCACATGGCTGTCTCGGTCGGCCTGTTCTGCTGCGGCGGCGTATCCCTGTGGCTGAAGATTGCGCCGCTGGCAGGCTCCCTGTTTGGGGCCGGCGGTGCGCTCCTAGGCGCCTGGATCACTGAACTGAACAAACGGCGGGCGGATGCTGTGGATAAGAAGAACAGGGAAGCGAACGCTGTCGCCGCTCTCGCACCGGAGCTACAGCGCACGATCGAGCGGGTACGTTTTATCCTCGATCGCAGCGTGGTGAACTTCGCCTGTGAATCAGCGCTCGACGAAACGAAGCCCAATGACCTTCAAACAGACTTCCGACCTTACTTGCCGACACTCTATCCAAACGCACCGCAGGTGAGAGACTTACCCGGCGCGAAAGCCCTCGCTCTCATCCGCTACTATGATTCCTTGAACGAGATTTCCCAACACGTCGATGACTGGTGGGAACGAGAGGGTCAACTCGCCGTCAACATCTTCAACGGGATCAAGCACGCCGCCGAGAAGAGCCTACGGCTAGCCATGATCTGCATCAGTGAGTTCGATCTGGAAGAGCGTTTCCCACCACCTTACGAATCCTGGGGCTCGCTGACATCGAGGATCGAACGGTCTCTCGACAGTTCAGGCAGGGCATCACAGTACCATTTGGACCGGGCGGAAAAGCACCGCTTAGACCCAGTGAAGTCGCAGCAGCCGACGCCCTACCGTCAATACTAGGAAGAGGCGCCAGCGCGCAGGGCCACAAAAATCAATAGCGATCGCTAGAGCTTGCCCGATCGAATCCCTGCCTATCGCCCCTCGACCATCGCCCGGAAGTCCTCAATCGCCTTCCAGTATGCCGAATGCCCCTTGCTCTCGGTATAGTGAATGAACCACTCGATCAGTTCCTCCGGCCCCTTCACGTAAACGGTTGCTGTGGGCTGGGCGACGCGCTTGCGGCGAACGATCCCCCTCCCTTGCCCCCGGTCGGTAAAGCCGACACGCTCTGCACGTTCCATCGCGTCGCGCTCGCGCATCCGGTCGTTTTCAATGGGGCCATTCGGCATTCCCCCAAGATCCAGCTTAGTGGGCGCCGCCGCCTCTGCTTTGGGCTTAGCTCCACCCTTCCCGAAACCGAAGTCCGTCATCCCGGATACTCCTCCCGCATGGCATTCACGACAGCCTGCGCAAGCTCGGCCGCATTGGTGATGGCATTTTGCACGCCGGATGTTGTCGCGTTGTCCAGCTCGGACAGCAGCATCCCAAACTCAAAAATATCCCGGTAGGCAGCGCGTTCGACCAATGCCGTGTTCAGAAGCGGCAACTCTGCCGCCTTGATCGCGTCAACGATGCGCTTTGCCGTCTTCGTTTCGATCGCCGCGTTGGTCCTGCTCCTGACAAGCCGGAAGGGAATGCGGCGCTCAAGCGCCTCCTCTTCCTCCTGGATCGCCCTCACCGCTTGAGCTGCCAATTCAGCGTCGATGGGAGATAGATTGAAAGGGACGAGGACCATGTGCGAGCGCGCCAAGGCGCGCGATGTCATGCGCGATGCCGACCCCTCCAGATCGATGATGACAAACTGATCTTCCTTCGAAATGCGGTCGATGGTGCCGATCATCTCGGATTCCGTTGGCCTCGGAATCACGCGATAAGGCAACTCTTTGCCCGCCGCCACTCGCTTCGCCGCCCACTTTTCGATGATCGCATTAGGGTCGGCATCGACAACACTGACACGAGCGCCGTTTGAAGCAAGTGTATCCGCCAGGACGAGTGCCAGCGTCGTTTTTCCGGCCCCACCCTTTGGGTTGCCTATCGAGATTACCGCCATTTCAGCCCCTTCGCCTCACTGTGAATTATCAAGCAATCCGCCCGCAATCCAAAGGCTTTCGATATAATTGCGAATCTCTTTCTATAGGCAATTGCAATCCATGTCCATTGCCTTTCGCTAGACTTGCGATTGCGCAAGCCTTTCGCAAGTCTAGCTAGTGGCTGTCGATTGCCTTGCGATTGCTAAATGGCAATCCTTTTAGAAATCCGAAAGCGAGCGGGGCGACCAAAGTCGCCCCACAACAAGCTTAATCATCGCGGCCGAAATCAGCCGGATCGCCATGCTGTGAAAGCGTCGCGAAACCATCAGCAATCAGGTCCACGCTATAGACCGTCTGCCCCTCGCGCTCATACTGCGTCTGGCGGACTCGGCCTACGATATGAATGAGGTCGCCACGCCCCAATGCCTCAACACGCTCCATAGCCTTACCGAAAACAGTCACACGGTTCCAATGGGTGTCGCCCTCCCACTGCCCACCGATCTTGCGGCCATAGTTGGCGGCGACGTTGATGTAAGCCACCTTTTCCAGCACTTCTGTCCGGCCCACCCGACCAATGATGCGAAACTCTGCGAAATTCCTCATGGCTCATCCCTTCATGCGTCGTTGCTGACGCACATCACCGGAACGGCCACCTGGCGCAGGCAAGCTGAAAAACGGAGGGTCCGTTTACGGAAACCGTAGTCGCACAGCGACGGTTATCCGCTTGGGGCGAAGCGCAAACACGCAAGGGCAGGGGAGGCGTTCAAGTGCGTCAGACAGCAACACGCCCATGAAGGAACGGGACAATGCCAGATCAGCATCACTCAGACGGATGCGAGCCTGAACAGTAGGGCGCGAATAGACCGCGGAGACCTTTGCGCAACTAACCGACCGGGCAGGGCAGGGGGCCTGTCTCGGAAGCGGATGCCTCTGTGGCCTGCTCGCGGCGGAGCCGCTTGTAGATAGCTTGGCGGCTCACCCCCAAAAGATCGGCGACGGACGCCACACTCATTTCAGCAGAGCCAGACATCAGCGCCTTAACCTGCTGCCATTGTGAATCGCTGATCGACGGAGGCCGCCCCAAACGTTTGCCAGCGCGCCGCGCCGCCTGGAGCCCGGCATTGGTACGCTCTCGGATCACATCCCGCTCAAACTGAGCAAAGGCTCCAACCATATGAAAGAACAGCCGGCCACCGGGCGTCACCGTTTCGATCTGCTCGGTCAAGGACCGAAAACCAAGATCAAGTTTGGCCAGCAACTCCAACTCGGTGATGAGGGAGGTAAGGGACCGGCCCAGTCGATCTAGCCGCCATACAATGATCTCATCGCCAGCCCTGGCGTGCCGCAGCATGTCCGCAAAGGCCGGTTTGAGAACCATCGAGCCGCTGACCCCCTTATCCTCGAAGATGCGCTCCACGCCCGCCGCGCGAAGTGCGTCAATTTGCAGAGCGAGGTTCTGCTCCCCCGTGCTGACGCGCGCATATCCAAGCTTCATTCCCCAGCCTCCCAAGGATTGATGACAGCCACACCGCCAGCCTCGAAGGGGACAACATCGCGCGTGGCAACAGCAAACCCCCTCGATGCAGCTATGGCGGCAATGTAGCCATCTGGTGTCGGAAAGCCCTTGCCGTTGCTCCGGGCCTCTACCGCCAGATCGGCATAATGCTGCGCGGCATCGCTATCGAAAGGCAAAATGCGCCCGGCAAACAGAGGCTCAAGTCCGGTGAGCAAGGAAGCAAGGTTTTCCTTACGACGACCGGCCGGAAGCATGGCAATACCAAACAGCAGCTCGGCCTGGCTAACCGATGTGAGAAACAGAACCTCCGCTGGCTGATCGTCAAGCCAACGCCGCACACTCTCTGCGGGCTCAGGCTTCATCATTTCCGAAATGACGTTCGTACCCAGGACAATCATCAATCGAAGCTCAGCGGCTCAGCGGGCTTGCTGTCGCGGCAGGCTTCCATTGCAGCGATGTCGTCGTTGGTCAGCCCGACCTCACGACCAAGCTCCCAAAGAGCTTGCCCCATCTTCAGGCGCGACGCTGGCTTAACGGCTGCCGCGAGAATGGCACGCACTTCCGCTTCGGTGCTCTGGCCGTGGCTTGCAGCGAGGGCCTTGAGCCCCCGATGGACGTCCTCGGGTATATTGCGGATCGTCAAAGCTGGCATAACGCCATCACTCCTGCTATCAGAATGGTCAAAGTGATAGCATTGATCAAAAATGTCAACTTAATTTGAATTTTTTCTGATTAAGTTGACAGCGCCAAATTAGGCCACTTTGCTGCACTGCACAATCCGAAGAAACCTCGGCCATTCCCAAGGTCCGCACCGCGCGAGGTTGTCAGTCAACAAAACCACCCTTTTATTTACAAACAAAGGGGTGCCGGGATATGACAGGGCAGGTTCCCGCCACATGACAACCCGACCGCGCTAGCGTAGGGCTGGCGGCTACGTGTGTGCTGTATCGCAAAGGTCGTTCTGCCGATTATGGATGAGATTGAGGTAGAAGGCGTTCTCAGGGACTTGCGGCACCTGCACAGCTTTGTCGTCACCGTGCCCGGCAAAGGACTGGGCAATGGCGACCTTCGCGTCCGCATATCGCTGGGCCTTCATACCATCTCGAAGAGTTGCGCTCGCGGCGAACATCATCTGGAGGACGAGAACGGCAAGCCGCGCGCGTTTTGCGAAGACCGCTATGCCTTTTCGCTTGGCCTTCCGGAATTAGCCCGGCGAATGATCGAGCAGAATTATTTCTGCTGGCAGTCGCTGGATCGAAACCGGGCCATGAACTATGCCGTCATCGATATCGCGCCAGGTCGGATCCGAGAGCTGGTTGATGGCGAACATCAGGTGATCTTCTTCTACCTCTATCCGTGCAGCCAGGACGTAGCTGACGTTAATCTGGTCGTGACGAGTTGCCATGCCCGCGAAGTTGCGTTCGGCCGGATCAAACGGCGTTTCAACATGCTCACAGTGCTGCGCACCTGCCTATTCCAGCAGAAAAGGGTGCCCTAACGGAAAAGGGCCTCCGCTTTAGGCGGAAGCCCTTTAAAGAAGCGGGTGTGCCTTACCGTGGAGTACCGGCCTTAGAGGCGCACATGCTGCGGCGACCGTTTTACCGGAAGCCCCGCTGTCCGTAGCTGATTCTCTAATGCCCTAAAGTGGTAAAAGTTTCAATAAAAACTTGAACCGAGGGGTACGCGGGGGGGGCTACACACAGCGAAGCTTCCGACACTCATCTATCGCGATCCTGATCGTGGCGCGATGGGGCAACGGCGCGACGCTCATCCCGTTTTCATTCGGCCATAGAAGCACTGCCGCGAATACGGCAACCGCCATGATCCCGATGCCCAGTTAGGGCCAGAGCGGCGATCTTTTTTCTGAAAGCGCAGCGGGATGATATTCGAAGGCGGTCGTTTGGCTCGCCTCATAAGCGATTGCCTCGATGACAGCGCAGCACGCCTCTATTTATCCGACTTCGATTTACCCGGTGCCGGTTGGCTCTGCGGCTGCGGAGGCATCACTTTGGGCATAGGTGGTTTGATCTGGGTGATGGGCAGGACAAAGCTTTCCTGCCCAACAAAATCACGGTCTTTATCAGCCATGCTGTTCCTACTTCTTGATATCTGGCGCCGGTTTTGGCGGGGACACCGCTGGCATGGGAGGCTTCACTTGCGCTGTCGGAAGAACCTTGCCGTCCTGGGCCAAGATCCGGGGCGTGTTCGGTCGTTTGTCACTCGTCATCGTCAGTCCCTTACTTTTTGGGCGGGGTATCCGGTTTAGGCGGGGATACCTTGGGCATGGGCGGCTTGAGTTGCGTAGTAGGCAGAACCCTGCCTTCGTTAAGGCTGGTTCTACCTTCGTCTTTTTGCGGTCGCTTGTCGGTCACAGGAAACTCCCATTCATTGATCCCGCGCAGATCGCCAGTGGCACGCGCATATAAATAGGCACTTTTGGCCTAAGTAGCATCGTCATCGCCAGCTATGGTTGCCATATAATCCGTGCTTTCAGACTGAGCGATGGACAACAATTTTACGTCTTCAGGTAGAGACATGCCTTTGAATGATTTTTTCTGAGCTAAGTTAACTTTCTTTTTCAGAGCCATTGTCTGAGTGTGGATTTCCTGATCGGTGAGGCGACCATGGCTGACAGCGAACCACACCTCTTCGGCAGCAAGAGCCAGTCCATCCAATTCCGGTCCGAACAATGAAAGTGCGCGCAATCGTGCCTTATATGGAAGATACGGCTTTATGACAGAAAGCACCTGCGATGCAGCTATGATAAGTGTCCATACAAACCATAAATCTTTCCAAATCAACCAACCCGCAATTGAAGAGCTAGATGCAAGCGCCGAAAATATATTTATATTTCTGTCAATAATTTCAACCTTGGCATGATAGCGGTTTATGTAGATGGCATTACGATTGATTGTCGCGAAGTTATACCAAAATTGTTTTTGCGCTTTACTCGCCATCAACCCTAGCCCTCCCGTCCGGTCATCAGACCGAATAATGGGTGCGTTTTATCAGATATAAGACATAGGCGACAGCGGCCGCGCCGTGAGCGTGGAAAACATTCTTCACGATCTCCAGACCGATCGTGATAACCTCTGACATGGACGCCTTCATCAAGTGGTGCTTAAACAACCCCACTATGGCACATTGATGCCCCCGGGGGAGGGCATCTACTCCATCAGGTATGTTCGAAACCCCGTCTTTCCGCAGCGCTACAGCCAACGTGAATTTACGGTGGGTTCGATCGCCGTACCGGACGCCCTGAACGTCTGGAGAGGCGGCGTGAGCCGACATTCCCAGCACCGCATCGGAACGGCTTAAGTTGCTCGGGTGCGAACGGTGGCCGACAGGACGGAGGGAAACGCCGCTGTGCAAAATCAGCATACGTCTCCGCGCCCACATGTTCACAATATGTTCTTTTTGTGGTACGAGCCGGGAACGAGATGGGGAATATGATCATGAAGCTGCCAGTCGCGCAGCCGGTCCCGCTCGCCGACCTAGCGCCGGGCTTCCGGCTCCGGGCGATCGGCGTTGCAGGCGCCGGCTTTCCAAGCCCCGCCCAGGATTGGGAAGAGGATGCCATCAATCTATCGGAATTGCTGCGTCTCGATAGGGCTGGCAGCTTCGTGTTCCGCATTGATGGCAACAGCATGGTCGATGCCGGTATTTCTGACGGCGATGTCGTCGTCGTTGATCGCGATGTCACCCCGCGCAGTGGCCATATCGTCATCGCGGTGATCGGCGGCGGCTTTGTATGCCGCCAGCTTACGCGGCGAGGGGGCGTACCTTACCTAGAGGCGCGCAACAGCCGACAGCGCTATCCAGAACAGATCGCCGACGATACGACCGAGGTGTGGGGCGTCGTCCGTGCTGGCGTGCGCGATTTCCAGCGGTAGCCGCTCTATGACGTGGGCGATCGTGGACATCGCTAATTTCTATGTCAGCGCCGAGCGGGTCTTTGATCCACGGCTGCGGCGGGTGCCCGTCATCGTCCTATCGAACAACGATGGTTGCGCGATTGCCCGCAGCGAGGAGGCCAAAGCGCTGCATATCAAGATGGGCGATCCGGTGTTCAAAATCCGTGATGTCATCAAGCGCCACGGGATCGAACTGCGATCGTCGAATTACGAACTCTATGCAGACATGAATCGCCGGTTCAACGCGGTCATTGCCGAGCATAGCGACGTGGTGGAAATCTACTCGATCGATGAGAGCTTTTTCCGCCTCCCCGTCCTTGCCTGCGGCAACGGCGATGTCGGGACGGCCGAGAAAGTAAGGGCAGCAATCGCCCGCGTGACCGGCCTGCCCACCCGTATAGGGTTGGGGCCGACCCGCACCCTTTCCAAGGTAGCCAACGCGCTGGCAAAGGCGACCGAAAAGGTCTGGGGCGGCGTGGTGGACCTGCACGACATTGCCCTGCGGACACGAATGCTGGCTCAATGGCCGGTGCAGGAAACCTGGGGTGTGGGGCCAGCACTGGCCGCGCGGCTGCGCCCGCTTGGTGTCCGCACCACAGGGGATCTGGCGGCCTTGCCGCCAGCAGTGGCCCGCGATGTGGGAACGGTCATCCTCGAACGCTTGGTCCGCGAGTTGAACGGGATCGAGTGCGAGGATTTCAAACCAGAGCCGGATGTGCGCAAGGCAACCGCTGTGACGCGGCAGTTTGGTGGCCCGGTTACGGATCTGGCCGAGCTGCGCGAGGCCATGGTGCGGCGCGCTGTGCGCGCCGCCGAAAAAATCCGCCATCAGGGCCTCGATGCCACGCGGCTCATCGCCTTTGCCCATGGCTCACGGTTCAAGGCCAACGCACCATCGGCAAGCCGCCAGACCCGCCTATCGCCACCCAGTAACGATCCGCGCGTGATCGCGAGCCTCGCAGGCAATATGATGGAGGCGATGTTTCAGCCTGGCGCGGTCTATACGAAATGCGGGGTGCTGCTGGAGGAGCTGATCCCAACGGGGACGGGGCAGAGAGATTTCTTTGCCGCAGAAGATCCGCGCGCGCCCTCGTTACTGGCGGCGATGGATGATCTCAATGGCCGGTACGGGCGCGGCACAATCCAACTCGCGGCGCAGGGCTTTGGCAGTCGGACCATCGACACGAAGCGGAGCCAGAAAAGCCCTTCGTGGACCACGAATTTCGCCGAAATTCCCGTAGCCCGGTGACAGTGGCAATCCATGCCAGAAATGCGCCGGTGAGGCCGCAAGACCCCACCGGCAGCACCATTATGCAGCCTTGGACATTTCGCCTTCGTCGTCGGGCTGCTCGGGAACGGAAGGCAGGGGATTGACCGGGGCAGGCATCCAACCTGCGGGCAGACGCTCGGCCACCGCCACCGCCAGATCGTTGCGCTTCATCTTAGCGCAGTTCTCAGCCGCATTCGGACCGCAAGCCTCGGTGAGGATAGCCAGCAAGGCTCCCTTCTTCATGCGGGTGAACACCTCACATCCCGGCGCCCAGACATCGGCCATATTGAGCCCGGCGGCTTCGGCATAAAGGTCAGCGGTGCGCAACCGGGTTTCATCCGCGTCCCCATTGTGCTGGGTCGCATCGATGGTGATCGCCACCAGTCCGGCAAGAAGCTCCATTTTCTCGGCAGGAGCCATATTCCGAATGGCTGTAAACCGCCCCTCTTCTGGTACAGCCGCAAAGCGCTGCGCCATGGCCGTTTCCACGCGCACGATGCTGCTACCACCCATCAGTTCGTCATCCACCTCCGGGGCGTGGCGAATGGGCGAAACCGATGCCGCGAGCCGATAGCTGTAAGTTCCATGCAGAAGCTGGGCCGCCATCGTGTCGAGAAGAATATCGAGGGCAAGGGCAGGATCGAAGGCAACGGCCTGCTGCAACGCCAGCGTCCGAATGCCGCTCAACTGTTCGATAAGCGCCTTGGAATAGGGGCCTTCCGCCGCCTTCGGCCTATCGCCCCGGTCACTATCGTCATCCGAACGCAGCCGGATATAGCGAACATCCAGAGCGCCGCGATAATCGATATAGGCAACGACACCGTGCTGCGCGCGAAGTTCGGGCGGATAGCTCTGCAAGGCGGTTTCCAGCGCGTCGAGGCGATCATGCAGGTCTGCAAGTTCCTCGCTCTCAGGGTCGCTTTCCGTGATTTCATCGATGCGCGCGGAAAGCTGTTCGATTTCAGCCGCCTCGGCCTCACTCGCCTCCCGCTTCACCGGATGGAGCATAGGACGGCAATAGATGTCATCGGGGCGCGTGGTCGATGCCTCCACCGTCTTCCACCCCATATCGCGCAGTTCCGCGCCGATCTGCGCCATCTTGGCCTCGGCAAGCTGCTCAAGCAATTCGGGATCGTCGGCGTAACCCGATCCGTCCTTGCCGAACAAATCAGCGGTGATAGTTCCGCCCGCGGCCTCGTAAGCCTCGCGGCCCACAAAAATAAAGGTGCCGCAATCGGTGGCCACCTTCTCACTGGTAAGAGCCTGCCGAATGCGGTGGGCGTTGTCGCCATGCCGGTTGAACAATTCAACCTGCTGGGCTGGGTCGCTGGTGATGGTGAGCGCACGGGCCGTCTCGATGCTCAACCGGTCCTCACCCATTTCGTCGAGCAGCACCGAGGCCAGGCTGCCAAGGCTCAACAGCTTTTTCACATGGGCTTCGGAATAGCCGAAACGCACCGCGATGTCCGCCGCGCTCAATCCGCCCTGATCGCGCAAAGCGGCATAGGCCCTGACGGCATCAGCCGGATGCATTTCTTCCCTCTGGGCATTCTCGGCAAGCGACAGCTCGACCGCTTCCTCCTTGCTCCGCACCACCACGGCGACGGGATAGGTGCCGGTAATGGCTTTGCGCTTTTTCAGCAGTTCGAGCGCACGAAAACGGCGCCCCCCGGCGAAGACATGATAGGCCCCATCTTCTTCGTAAGTGGCGAGGTTCTGGATCAGGCCATGGGCGGCGATGTCATCGGCCATGCTTTCGATGGCGCTGGGCTTCACGCGGCGCACGTTGAGCGGGGAAAGGCGAAGCTGCGAGAATTTCACGGTCTGGATGGTCATGTTTCTGTTTCCCTTGTTCTGAATAGAGCCGAAGGCGATGGGCTCACCATCGACTTCTGGCCCTCGCCGAGAGCAGGGGTGAATGTGCGGGGACTGGTCGCGGGGGAGGGGGATCACCCGGCCTGCACCGGAGCGCAGCGCAGGGAAGGTTGGGGACACCCCCGCGACCACCAAGCACCGCCAAAGGCGGTGACGGCCTGGTCCTTGCACAGAGGGGGCAGCGCCCCTTCAAGACGGGCAACGACACGCCGCGCAGCGGCTCACTTTGTTGGATTGGCGCGCGGAGAAAACGAGCCCCCCCGCGCGCGCCCCACCTATCCCGGCTTGCGGATCGCCAGAACAACCGTGTTGACGTTGGTGCCAGCGTGAGCGAATGAACCGGGAGGCAGGTCAAACCACTTATCTTTGCGTCCCCAGCGGCAAACCGGTGCGGCCTGCTCGACAAGCCGGTGCAAGGCCAGATGGCGCTTGTCCTCGGCAAATTCGGCGCGCGCGGACATAATCGCCACCAGTACGCCCCCCGGCTTCAAAAACTGGTAGGCGTGGCGTACATGGTCGCAGTCGCGGCCGCGATCAAAGGGCGGGTTCATCACCACGCGGTCAAAAGGCGCAAAGTCTGCCGGGTTGAGGGCCAGAAAGTCGCCTTCTATCACGTCCGCAAAGCCGTGGAGAACGCCCAATTCGTGCGCGAGGCCGGGCTGAATTTCAACGCATGTGACCTCGGCGCCTGCATCACGGGCAGGCTTAGCCAGCGCCGCGCTTCCGGCGCTCGGCTCAAGGATGCGCTCGCCGGGCTGAATCTCGGCGCGCTCGATCACCATTTTCGCGATGTCCTCACAGGTGAAGAAGGCCCCAAAGTTCTTGGCCGGGGTAAGGTGGAAGCTGGGGGCATCCTCAGCCTCGGTGGTGTCGTAGCCGTCCCCGATCACCTCGCCGTAATACTCGGCCAGGAGGAGATTCACGGCATTGAGAAGGTCTTTGTTTTCGAACCAGATATGCAGGTTGCCGTTCTTGAAAATCCGCACCCGCCAGTAATCGCCGTGAATGACGGTCGGCAGGCTGGCACGGTAGCGGCCCGCGTCGGTGACAAGGCCCGCGATGCTCTGGCTTTCGGAAACAGGCGGCTTGCCGTCCAGTTCGCGAAAGACACGCTCAACATCGCGCAAGGTGTCGCGGCGCTCATAGCGATCCCATGAACCCCACTCGTTCAAGGCCCTGTCGATGATGAGGCGCGATCCGATTTTGAAACCGTCGTGCGAGCGAAAGCGGCGGTCCAGCTTGGCAAAAACGTTCGCGATCCCGCGCAGATATAGTTCGCGCCGCTGGCCCCAGATATTGCCGAAAGTGGCCGAACAGTTTTCGGCGGTGAAGGCGGCGGGCGCATCGCGCAAACCGTCATGAAATTCCCGGCGCGCCTGCTCGTCCAGCAACTGATCGAAGCCGAGTTGATCCATCAGCGCGCGCCAGCATCGCCGGTCAACGGTCTGGGTCAGAACGGTTGTGAAGTTCTCACGCGCGGGAATCTCGGTGATCTTGCGGGTTTCCCGGTCGGCCTTCTGAAGCGGCTCGGCGGTGATGAAAGCCTTGGTCAGCTTGTCCTCGTAGCGGTCGCCGCTGGTCGAGAGCGCCAGCGTTCCGGCAATGGAGAGCCGCCCGGCGGCATCGCGGGTGGCGTGATAGTGGTCATAAAGATCAAGCCACATGGCAATGGTATGGTCGCGCCCCTTGCAAATGTCGGTGATCTGCTGCGGGGTCATGAGATCCTGACCTGTCGTCGGCTGCTCGAACATGAACTTCGCTCCTCTTGGGCTGTGCCGTCTGCCTGTGGCTGCGGCTCTGACCTGCTGGCGAAGCGCGGGATGGGGAGGGAGAAGCGAAATCGACAGGAGTTGGTGCGGGCCGCAAGCCTAGAGAGGCCCGACGCGCCAGGCGCGCCGTCCTGGCCGATCTTGGCGGCAACCCGGTCATGTCTATTTTGCTTCGGGGAACGAAAGGGCAGGAGCCTTTGGTGTTCCCCCTTCACTAGAAGGTGGCGGCCGTGCCGCCTCGAAATTGAGCGAGGATCGTCACCCCATGGGACGAAACCGCATAGCGGGTTCGGTCGGAGCCTAGCGGAGATAGAGCCGTGCCGTTAGGTCGCTCCCCTGTTACCGACATTTCCATAGTGCAAATTGCATTTGGCTTCGTGGACGATATCCAGGACACATTGTATATTCACGGCATGACAGAGCCTGCTTACCGCGAGAAATATGTCGCCTTCATCGACCTGCTCGGATTTTCAAACTTGGTCCAGCAATCGGCCGTTAGCGTCCGCGCTCGTGGTGTAATTTCCGGTTTAGATTGAGGCGATCGCATGGGGTGGGGCATGCCCCACCCCATGCGATTTCGATCTCGGTGGCCACCGGGCTCATCGGTAAGGTGGAGTTACCACACTTCACACGCCCACCGAGGAGTTGATCTCGATGACCGACGACAGACTACCGCTTGCCGAACTGATGGCGAAGACCGGGGATGGAGATTTTCTGCGCACAATCGCAGAGAGTGTTTTGCAGATCATCATGGAAGCCGACGTTGACGGCTTGGTCGGTGCTGGCCGCCATGAACGATCCGGCGACCGGACGACCTGGCGCAATGGCTACCGCGACCGCAGCCTCGATACCCGGCTCGGCACGCTCAACCTCAAGATCCCCAAGCTGCGGACCGGCGCTTACTTTCCGGGCTTTCTGGAACCGAGGAAGACCGTTGAGAAAGCGCTGGTCGCGGTGATCCAAGAGGCGTGGATTGCTGGCGTCAGCACCCGGCGCGTGGATGAACTGGTCCAGGCCATGGGTATGAGCGGCATCTCCAAGTCCTCGGTGTCCAAGCTGTGCAAGGACATCGATGAGCGCGTCCATGCCTTCCTGAAGCGCCCGCTCACCGGCGATTGGCCCTACCTCTGGCTCGACGCTACCTACCTCAAGGTGCGCGAGGGCGGGCGGATCGTCAGCGTCGCCGCGATAATCGCCGTAGCCGTCAACACCGAGGGCAAGCGCGAGATTGTCGGCCTCCACATCGGCCCTTCCGAGGCTGAGGTGTTCTGGTCCGATTTCCTCAAGGACCTCGCACGGAGGGGGCTGACTGGCGTGAAGCTGGTGATCTCCGACGCCCACGAGGGCCTCAAGGCGGCGATCACCCGAGTGCTCAGCGCCACCTGGCAGCGTTGCCGCGTCCACTTCATGCGCAATGCCCTGGCCTATGTGCCCAAGGGCCAGAACACTGTTGTTGCCGCCGCCATCCGCCAGGTCTTCCTCCAGCCCGATCACGCTGCCGCAACACAGGTCTGGCGCCAGGTCGCCGACCAGTTGCGCGCCCGCTGGCCGAAGCTCGGCGCCTGCATGGACGACGCCGAGCATGACGTGCTCGCCTACATGGCCTTCCCCGAGCAGCACCGGGTGAAGTTGCACAGCACCAACCCGCTGGAACGCCTGAACAAGGAAGTGAAGCGCCGTGCCGATGTCGTCGGCATCTTCCCGAACGAGGACAGCATCATCCGCCTCGTCGGCGCCGTTCTGCTCGAGCAGAACGACGAATACCAACTCCAACACCGCTACATGCAGATTGAGGGCATGGCAGCCCTCGCCACACCAATCATCGAGGAGGTTCAGCCGCTACAGATTACACCCAAGGCCGCCTGAAAATGCAGCCCGATGGCCACACCCGAATTTACACCACATTGACGGACGCGACCAATCGGCCGATGACAAAATGGCTCTGAAGGCTGTTGTCGATGCCATCGACCGCCTCAAAAACACCGCCTGCGAAAATCCAGCAACGAACACTCTCATCACTTATTTCAGCGATTGTCTGGTGCTTTCATGCGAACGCAGTCCTCGTGCATTAATGGGCATGTTGCAGAATCTAGTGACGATCGCGGAAAACCTGCTTGTCGTCGATGTGATGGTGCGTGGCGCCCTGACAGTCGGTCAAATTCATCACGACCGCCATTTCATGTTCGGGCCAGCCATGATCGAAGCTTATCGAATGGAGTGCAAAGAGGTCAGTCACCCGGCGATCATGTTCAGCCCCGCAATCAGCGCGGACATTGAGGCGTCTGATCTTCAGCCTTTGATGATGCACGACAACGCCGATCCAGAGCGAAAATATCTGCACTACCTGATCAATTTTGAAGCGTATGATCCTACGCCGCTAGCGGGAACCGTGATCCTCGATGGTCCCGCGCGGTTGGTACGGCACTACCTCGCCAAGAGAATTGCAGAACACAAAGACGAACGCCTACTTGCGAAGGCGATCTGGTTAGAACGCTATTGGAATGACACGGTGGGAACTCGTGGAATTTTGGGAATGGTAGATCGGGACGCCGATCGCATTCCGCCAGATGCACGGCCATTCCGTAGTCAGCGCTTCATTGCGGGCTGAGAGCCAGACCCAAAATCTCGGGGCTGAAACCGCAAAGCAGGTTCGGTCGAAGCGGAGCGGAGATAGAGCCGTGCCGCAAGGCCGCTCCCGGAAATACGAATGTCAGGGCTTTTGAGCGATCAGGGCCATGACGGTTTGCTTGCCATCCATCCAGGCCGCGGCGGTAGGGCTTCGCCAGGCAATCATGTCATGGATGCGCTGATAGTCGTCGGCCAGATTTCGGGTAAAGACTGGCTCATGATGGGCAATCCGGTTGCGCAGGTGCCGGATGGCCTGAAGATCGGCATAGGCTTGCGCCCGGCATAGGGGAATGGCCTGTGCGAGCGGATCCCAAGAAAAGAACGTCCGGAAATGCGCGTTCCAAAGTCGGCTATCCTGGCCGGCTGTGAAGATGTTTTCCCAGAAGGCAAATTTGAGTTCAGCAATGATCTTGCCGGTTGTGGGCAGCCTGTGCGCGCAGACCTGAAGATCATCGGCCGGATTGTAGCGAAATTTGCTCTTCGGGCGTGGCAAGCTGCGGATAAAACCGTTGTTCCACGGCCAGTTTGCACCATGGACAGCCTCGATCGCTTCAGCGATCCCGTTGCGCACCGCCACTTCGCAGACCTGGAGCGGCACGATCAGGGCCGAGGATATATCCAGATTCCACGCATAGAGTTCGAGCGCCATTTCCCGGTCATTGCCCATGGCCTGAAGGTAGGTGGCGAAACGCGGGGCGGAGATGACGCCTGGCAGATCCTGAAGCTCGGCGGGAGAGAAAGGCAACGTCGCTATCCTGTCTGCGCACGGTATTGACGAACCCGTCAACACCACCATATAAGAGGCTCTCGGCTTTGAGAACGCGGGCTAACGCCCCCCCTCATCGTCTAAGGAAATAAAAGGCCCGCCGAAAGGCGGGCCTTTTATTTTTCTGCGCAAACACCGCAAATTTCCACCATCATGGGCAAACCGATAGAGCGCCGCGCAGCGGCTCCCTCTTCATTCTGTCCTTGTGGCGGCGCGCGTAACGCGCGCCGCCACAAGGACGCGCCGCGCCCAGCGGCACAGCATGGGCGCGGCGTCTCCATCATTATGGCGAAATCACTTCTATGATGCCGCGCCCCTCGCGGATGACGGGCCGCCCGAAATCATCGGTTTCCGGCTTGCGCCAGTGATAGGCAAAGCGGCCCGCCTCGCCCGCGATCGGCGTCACCGTGTAGGCGATCCGTTTGGATTGACCGGAAGTCCAGCCCTTGCCGATGATCTCGGCAAGGTGGCGCTTGTTGGTCGCGGTCAGGTGAAGGCCCTCGATCAGACAGATTTGCATGGGTCCACCTCGATCAAAACGCGAAAGCGGCTTGGCCGCTCACCTCGGTATAACTGGTGGCCGGTCCAGCGGTGAAGCGATCCCGGCCAAGCTGGGTCCATTGCAGGAATCCGGCCCGATCATGGGAAAACCAACCGTCCTCGATGCCGTGAATGATGGCCCAAGCCTGCTCTTCAGCGACGATTCCGGGGCCGATATTGATGGGCCAAAATTCAGAGCCGCTGTCCTGCCTGCACAGGCTGGGCGCAGAAAACTGGCGGATGATGACCGCCCGGTCATCGGGTTCGCACGCGCCCAGCTCGCGCATGATATGGCGGGCTTGGCCAATGGTGATATAGCCCTTGCCCGCCCTGCTTTCGTGGTGCGAATGACGGCACCCATAAACGACAGCGCGAAAGATCGAAGCCGGATCGGTAAAGTGCTGCGTCTCGATCAGTTCGCCCACCAAGCCTTCGCAGATAAGATCCACGGCGTGAAACCATGCCCCTTTGCCCCGCTCGGTGTAACCGTATGCGTTGGTGATCCCTTCGTGCGCCACCTCGATCCCCAGCGCCTCGACGTGCTGCACGAAAGGATGCGCGGCAAGGCCGGGGTGCATCAAACCAATTTTACGCGGCTCGCCCTTCTCCGGCCGGATGACTTCGAGCGGCCCCCGGAACAAGCGCGAAGGCAGATTCCACGGGGAAGGAAGGGGGAAGCCTTGGGGCACATGAAGCGCCCCGTTGATGTCCAAAAGAAAGCTGTTGGCGGCAAGGCCAGCGGCAACGATCTGGTCGCCCAGCGTGTCGGTCGCGGCGCTCATTGGCCTACCCCCGAAATGATCGCGCCGAAACCAAAACCCTCGGCAGCGTCCTCAATGGTGGTCTCAAGGCCGTCAAAATCTTCCTCCGGCCCCAAAAGGTCTGCAATCTCGATGACGGTGGCAAGATCCGCGCCGTGGTTCTCTGCCAAGTCTTTGATGTAACCGAAGCGGTCAAAATTGCCCTCCTCCTCATAGCGCGAAAGGTCGATGGTCCGTGCAGCGTTGAGCCGGAGAATGGTTGCGAGCGGGGTGCCGGTCATGCGCTCAACTCCGCATAAGTGGCGCTGCATTCATAGCGGATCGCATCGCCATCCCACATGGGGCCGATCAAGCCTGTGAATTTGGGCGCGCCTTGAAGCTCTTGTCGCTGGCTCGCATTGCTGTTGAAGCCCCGGCACCGAAAACCCTCGACGGCGGCGCGGGCGGCCACGATCTGCGCGCTGGCTCCCTCGATTTCGATCGTGCGGAAACCTTGCTGAGCGGTCTGATAAATGCGGATTTTCATACGCTTGTTTCCCTTTCTCTTTTGATGGAGCCGAAGGCGATGGCGTCCATCGACTTCTGCCCGCTGGCGAAGTGGGTCGGGGAATGGCGCAAACACGGGCTGGTCGCGGGGGAGGGGGATCACCCATCCTGCACGGAGCGTAGCGAAGGAAGGATGGGGAAACCCCTGCGACCACCAAGCGGAGCGCGGCACGCGCGCAGACGGCTTGGCCCTTGCGCCAGGGGGCCGGAACAGGCCCCGGAGCTTCACAAACAACGCGACGGAATAGCCGTCTCCGCTTGCGCTGGAGCCAAGGCGACGATTTACCATAGAGGCGGAATACGGCGGCGGGGGCAACGCTACCGCCGCCGTATTACGCCGGCAAATCACGATCTATGGGGCAATTGTGGTCATGGTTTTTGTCTTTCCCTCCTGATGAAAGGAGGGCGACAGGGGCCGCCCTCCGGGATGACGTCAGGCGGCAATGGCCTGCGCGGGCGTGTCTACGTGTGAAAGGATCAGCTCGCTTGCGGCTTGCGCAGCGGTTGCGGCGCGGAAAATGGCCCGCTTGTCGTTACGCAAGGCGGTCAACCAAGAGGCAACATAAGCGGCGTGATCCTCACGCTCAGTCGGTTCCATCCCAAGTTGCGCGCAAAGCATGGCTGCGCCGACTTCGGCAATAAGCTCTTCCTCCGCCCTGATTTCTCGCGATTTCCCGTAATCGCGCAGGGTTTCGCGGGCGAGGCGCTTGGCGTGGCCGGTGCTATGCACGGCTTCGTGCGCAAGGGTCGCATAGAAGGCATTGCCGCTTTCAAAGTCAGCAAAGGCGGGCATCTGGATGTGGTCGGCAGCGGGGCTGTAATAGGCGCTCGATCCGCCCTCGGCGTAGGGCACGGGCCAGCGGGCAAATGCCGCATCAAGATCAGCGTCCCGCTGATCGCGGTTCTTGATCTCGATCCGGGGCACGGGGTACTTGCTCATATCGAGACCATCGATTTGCTCGACGTTGAAAACGACATACTTTTTCAGGAATTTACGGGTTGCTTCCTCGCCCTCGCTGGTGGTGACAGGCTCGCCGGTTTCCCCATCCTTGGGGGTGAAAGTTCCGGCATGAACGACAAGATTGCCCTTCTCCCCCTTGCGAACCTGCCCGCCCAGCTCGGCGGCTTGGCGGTAGGTCATCCAATAGGGGTTAATGAAACCGCGCGTCATAGCGGCGGTCCAGAGCAAAAGGATATTGATACCGCGATAGGCGGTGCCCTCATGCCGCAAGGGCAGGGTTGCAGCGCCGGAAGCCCAACGGGGCGACCACGGGCGCGTGCCAGCTTCCAGCATGGCGATAATCTGGGCGGTGACTTCCTCGTAAACATCGGCGCGGGGGGCAGTGTTCTGGCGGGTGGTCTTGCGGGTCATGTGCTTGTTTCCCTTCCTCGATGGAGCCCAAGGCGATGGCGTCCATCGGCTTCTGCCCGCTGGCGAAGCCGGGGGGGTTGAACCGGCATGAGGGCTGGTCGCGGGGGAGGGGGATCACCCGTCCTGCACGAAGCGCAGCAAAGGAAGGGTGGGGACACCCCCGCGACCACCAAGCGAAGCGCGGCACGCGCGCAGACGGCCTGGCCCTTGCCGGGAAGGGGGGAGGCCGCCCCCCTTGATCTGGAAAAGGAAATGTGGCCGCCCTGGCGGCCTCAGCTTCGAGCGAGGATCGTTGCCCGCATGGGACGAAACCGCTCGGCGGGTTCGGTCGGAACGCAGTGGAGATAGAGCCGTGCTGCCAAGCCGCTCCCGCTTGGGAAAAATTACTGCTCGCCGCCTGCCTTTGCCAGGACAGAGAAGGTGTCAGCAATCAATTCCGTCCGATAGGCAATCTCGTTGCCCTCCCCGTGGCTGGTTTCGCGCATTCGTCCAGTGATGTGAACCAGATCGCCTTTGTCAGCACCCTCAATCTGCTCACGGACATT
This sequence comes from Novosphingobium sp. IK01, assembly GCF_033242265.1. Taxonomy (NCBI): domain Bacteria; kingdom Pseudomonadati; phylum Pseudomonadota; class Alphaproteobacteria; order Sphingomonadales; family Sphingomonadaceae; genus Novosphingobium; species Novosphingobium pituita. The sequence goes on from NZ_BTFW01000002.1 coordinate 41,543, forward strand.
CGAGAAGCCGACCACGCTGTTCCAATGAGGGTCGCTCTTCCACCCGTCGCCATCACGGCGGTTGTAATTGGCCGCGACGGTGACATAGATCACCTTGTCGCGCGGCGTGATCTTGCCGATCCGGCCGATGATCCGAAACTCAGCGATGTTCTGCGGCATGGTCCACTCCCTTGGCTAATCCACGATGGGGTGACTACACGAAAGTGACGTATCTGCACGGTAAGGGCGAACGGATAGCGAACGTCACGCGGCGAGCAGGGATCGGACGGCGCGCAGCGGCCGCAAGGCATCCGGATCGGGCCGGTCTTCTACATTCCAGCTATAGTCGCCGGTCAGCGAGATATGCTCCCAGCCCAACGGCGCGACGTGGCGCGCGATTTCGTCGGGCGTGCCGATGTCCGCCAGCGCCACTTCAAGATAGCGGGTGTTCCACAAGATGATGGCGGCGACGAGCAGGTTGAGGCCGGATGCGCGATAGGTCTGGTTCTCGAACCGCCGATCACGCAGCTCGCCGAGCTGGTTGAAGAAGATCGCGCGGGCGAGCGCGTTGCGGGCTTCGCCCTTATTGAGGCCCGCCTGGGTGCGCCGGCGCAGGTCGATGTCGCGCAACCAGTCGAGCATGAAGATCGAGCGTTCGAGACGGCCAAGCTCGCGCAACGCGAGGGCTAGTCCATTCTGTCGCGGATAGGCGGACAGGCGGCGTAGCATCGCTGAAGCGGTGCCGGTGCCGGTGCGGATCGATGTGGCGAACCGCAGCAGTTCGTCCCAATGCGCTGCGACATGACCCAATGCGATCGGTTCGCCCGTCATGCCGGCGAGCAAGGGGCCTGCTTCCTGGCCGGGAAGCAGGTGCAAACGACGTTCCTTGATGTCGCGCAGGCGTGGCGCGAAACGGTAGCCGAAGAAGGGCATGAGGCCGAACACATGGTCCGATGCCCCGCCTGTATCGGTGTAGTGCTCCTCGATTGTCAGGCCGGTCTGCTGATATAGCAAGCCATCCAGCACATAGGGAGCTTCGCCGGCGGTCGCCGCGATTACCCGGGTCGCGAAGGGGCCATATCGATCCGAGACATGGGTGTAGAAGGCAACGCCCGGTTCGTTGCCGCTGCGCGCGTTGATGTCGCCGATCGCGGCCCCGCGACCACCGGCATGAAATTGCTGTCCGTCGCTCGACGAGGTGGTGCCGTCTCCCCACAGCGCGGCGAGCGGCATGGCACGATGGGCGTCGATCAGCCTTCCCAGCGCTTCGCCATAGGCGGCCTCGCTGATGTGCCAGTCGTGGAGATGGGCGAGCTGACGCAGGCTTGCGCCCCGGCAGGTTTCCGCCATGCGCGTGAGGCCGAGATTGATGCCATCGGCAAGGATGACGGTGAGCAGCGCATTGCGGTCGTCGGCCTCCCGGCCCGAACGCCGATGGATGAAGCATTCGCTGAACCCGGTCCAGGCATCGACCTCAAGCAGGAGATCGGTGATCTTCACGCGCGGCAGTCGGTCGTAGGCAGCGCGACGGGCAATCTCGGTGGCGGGTGGCGTTGCCGCCTTCAGCGGCGAGATGATAAGGCCGCTTTCGTTAAGCCTGACCTGGGGCAGCTCGCCCTGTCGGGCGAGGACCGTCACCTGTTCGATCGCCGTGTCGAGCCTGGCGCGCCTTTCCTCGATATGACGATCGAAGTCCGTTTCGATGGCGAGCGGCAACGGCCCCTTCTCGCGAAGCGCGTCGAAGGTGGCCGACGGGATGAGGTAGCTATCGAAATCGCGGAACTGGCGGCTTCCCGAGACCCATATGTCTCCCGCTCGCAACCGCTCCCGTAGCTGGGCCAAGGCGCATAGTTCATAGGCGGCGCGATCGACGATGCCGTCCCGCAGGACGAACGGCCGCCATGCGGAGGGCACAAAGCGCAGCGGCACGCGATCAGGCAAGCGCCGTTTGCCGGTCCGGTATAGCTCCGCGATGATGGTAAGCGCCGACAGGAGTCCCTGCACCGCACCGGCGCCGCGAAATTCGAAGGTGTTGAGAAAGGCACCGGCAAAGAGCTTCACCGTGCGATGCCGCTCGATCAATTCGGAGGTGCGATCGACGGTTTCCGGTCGCCCGAGCACTTCGGCCTGCTCGACGGCCACGGCGAAGCGCTGCCAGTCCAGCGCCTCGATCTGCGCCAGAGAATCCACGCCCTTGCTGCGCGCGTCGATGAGGAGGCGGCAAGACCCCGTGAGCGTCCGGAGGTGGCCTTGCAACTCGCGCACCGTCTTGACGGCTTTGTCGCGGGTCCGGTTCTCGGCGCGGCGCGCCATGCTGCCCAACAGCTTGTCGAACATCGTCAGGGTGGCGTCGGTCAGGCTTTCCTCAAGGCGGATGCCGGTTGCCGCCAGCGTCGCATGGCGGCGCAGGGCATTGAGTTCGCCAAGGTGCTGGGGTGTGATGCGACTGCCTTCGTCCGCCAGCCTGTCAAAAGTCAAAGCCGGGATCATGTCGGCACGGGCGCGATCGAGGCCCAGCGCGCGGATATAGGCGAGCCGTTCGATCAGGCGCAGGATGTTGCGCGCTGCCGGCGATTGTGGCGCATTGCGCAGCCAGGATAGCCATGTCGCGGCCTGCCCCGTCCGTCGCGCCAGCAAATCGTCCAGACCCTGTAGCGTGTCGGGCCGCAGGCCGTTCGTCAGCACTTCATAGGTGAGCTGTTCGGCCTGTTGACGCGCCCGTCGCAGCACCGCTTCGAGAATCAATGGAGAAGGCAGGAAGATCTGCCGGCGCCGGTGTCAACACCGGGATAAAAACGGGCCAGGCACCGGTTTAAAAAGGGGCCAGTTGGGTTGAATAAAAAGCCCCATGGTTGAGGCTGGACAGCATCGGCAGCGGGGAAGCGGCTGTAGCGGAGCGGAAGCCGATTTCCCGCTGCCGATGGCCGCCTTTTGTCAGATCATTTTGCCTCCCCCTTGTCCTTCTGGCGCTTGCGGCTGCTGGTGAGGCGGAAGCTGTCACCATTCATCTCGAGGATGTGCACGTGGTGGGTCAGGCGGTCGAGCAGGGCGCCAGTCAAGCGCTCGGACCCGAACACCGATGTCCATTCATCGAAGGGCAGATTGCTGGTGATCAGCGTGCTGCCGCGTTCATACCGCTGGCTGAGCACCTCGAACAGCAATTCACCGCCCACTGCGGTGAAGGGCACATAGCCCAGCTCGTCGAGGATCAGCAGTTTCACCGAGGCCAGATGCTTTTGCAGGCTGCGCAGTCGCCGTTCGTCGCGCGCCTCCATCAAGTCATGGACCAGCGCCGCAGCGGTGGTGAAGGCCACGCTGTGCCCCTTCTGGCAAGCGGCCAGTCCCAGCGCGAGGGCGGTGTGGGTCTTGCCGGTACCGCTGGGGCCCAGCGCAATGACATTGCGCTGCCGCTCGATCCATTCTCCGCGCGCCAGTTCCAGCACCAGCGCCTTGTTCAGTGATGGCTGGGCTGCAAAGTCGAAGGTGTCAAAACTCTTGGTATGCGGGAACCTGGCCATGCGGATGCGACGCTCGACCATCCGGCGTTCACGGTCGATGCGCTCCAGTTCGCACAGGCGCAGCAGATAGCGCGGGTAATCGGCCCGATCCTGCGCGGCCTCAAACGCGACCTTCTCATATTCGCGCGCGAAGGATGGCAGCTTGAGTGCTTTGAGGTGGTTTGCCAGCAGCACGGCGGGCGGCACGCTGGTTGGTTCTGCCTCGATGACCGGCAGCGGCATCATGGGATCGCTCATGCCGCCACTCCTGTCGCCGGGGTGCCGGACTGCGAGAGCAGGCCCATATAACTGCGCGGGTCAGTGCGCCCAACATGGGCGCGTGGCAAGTGCGGGTAAAATTGCAGATCGAGGCGTGGCACGCGCTGCTCAAGTCGGGCCAGCGCGATCATCTTGACTGCATCAAAGCTGATCGCCCCCATCTCCAGCGCGCGGGCCACCGCCCATTCCACCAAGGGTTGCTCAAAGCGCTCGCATAGCCGCAGCACCTGGATGAACTCGCGCCGTCCTTCCTTGCCACTGCGGGCCTCCATCAACCGGCGAATGCGATGCATCGGTTCGGCCAGCACCCAGCCATCGAGCGGCGCCGCCTGATCAAGGGCACGCGGCTTTTGCTCCAACAGCGCCAGATAATGCAGCGGGTTGGCGATGAAGTCCTCACGCTCATAACTGCGCGGGTGCACCGCGATCTGCTCCCCGCCGCAGATGATGGAAACCCGGTCGACATAGCCTTTGATCACAACCTCTTGGTGGGCATAGGCCGTTGGCACCGAGTAATCATTAGTGCGATAGCGCACCAGCGCCATCGACGAGGCCCGCCCCGTCACCATATGGCAGGGATCAAATGGCACCGTAGGCAGTGGCATGAAGGCCGTCAGATCAGCCACCAGCCTGTCCCCGATGCTGTGCTCATGCCCACGCAAGATGGCCTGCCTGCGCTCCACGCATTGTTCGAGGAAGCGCGCGTTCAGCGCATCAAAGCTGGGCGCCTCCGGCCTTGGCACCATGAAATGGCGCCGGGAGTAGCCGACCAGCCCCTCAACCTTGCCTTTGTCATTGCCCTTTCCCGGGCGGCCAAACTTGTCCGCAAACAGGTAATGGCTTTGCAGCGTGGCGAACATCCGGCTGCGCTCGCGCGTCCCGTCGCCCAGGATCTGCGCCACCGCAAGCTTGGTGTTATCATACAGGATCGACTGCGGGACGCCGCCAAAGAAGGCGAAGGCGGCCACATGTCCTTCACAAAAGGCCTCGGCCACCTCGGCAGGATAGGCCTTGATGAACGGCGCATCGCTGTGCGGCAGATCCATGCAGAAATAGTGGAACCGCACCAGCTTGCCGTCGATGATCCCGTCCGCCTCGCCGAAATCTACCTGTGCGTGCCCCGGCTTGTGGCTCAGGGGTATGAACACCTCGCGGCTGCGCAGCTTGGCCCCCGCCACATAATCGCGGACAATGGTGATGCCACCGGTGAAACCATGCTCATCGCGCAAACGCTCGAAAATGCGGGCGGCAGTGTGTCGCTGCTTGCTGTGCACCTTGCGGTCATCCACCAGGATCTGGTCGATGATCTCGGTATATTCCGCCAGCTTGCGGCTGTAGGTTTGCCCACTCCGGCCATGCGCCCCCGGTTCCGGGAAGCACAGCATCTTGTCTACGGTCTTGCGGTTGATCCCAAAATACCGGGCAGCAGCGCGACGGCTCATCCCGTCAATCAGCACGGCGCGGCGGACCTTCTGATAAAGCTCCACTCTCTTCATCCTCCACCCCCGCACAAAAGCAGGGGTCTAGCAGGACTGGCCCATTTTTAATCCGGTGCTACCGGCCGATCCGTGGCCCCTTTTATTCCCGGTGTTCTCAACCCGATCCGCCCCGGGTTCATCGTTTAGAAGGCAGAGCAGGGCGGAGGCGTCGAGTACGACTTTGCTACTCACGCTCCGCCTCACGCCGACGCTCCGCGATAAGCTCGTCAGCCAAGCCGACGCCTTCGGGCACATACTTGCGCAGGATCGCGCGAGCACGCTCAAGTGCTTTAGGTACGGAACGTACTCGCAACTCGCCATCGTCCACATCGACGAGAACGGTGTCTCCCGTGGTGATCCCGAGCTCACGGCGCATTGCTGCCGGGATCACGAGCTTACCACCATCCACGATCTTGACCCTCTGTGCTTCCATCTGCACCAAACCCGCTGCTCTGACCTGTCCAACGGCCTTATACCGGAGAGCAAAGTCGGACGCCAGCGTGGAGGCAGGGAGCGATGAGCAGCCGATCACCGAAATAGCGTTCATCGACGATCGAGCAGCTACTTAGACCCGGATCGCTTAGCCAGGCTACGTAGGATCGGTAGTTGCCGCTCTGAGCCGATTACTGCATGATTGGCTCACAAGGGTATACTCATGGGAGCCGGGGAACGATGAGCGGCACCTCAAGACCGAACGTGATCCAGGCGGCACGCATCTACCTCCGGGTCAGCACCGAACAGCAGGACCTAGCCCGCCAGGAGGCGATCGTTGCCGGCGCCCGCGCCTCGGGCTTCTATGTGGCGGCGGTCTACCGGGAGAAGGCGTCGGGCGCGCGACCCGACCGACCGGAACTGCTACGCATGGTCGCCGACCTCCAGCCGGGCGAAGTGGTGATCGCGGAGAAAATTGACCGGATCAGCCGTCTGCCGCTCGCCGAAGCGGAGCTGTTAGTCGACGCAATAAGAGGGAAGGGGGCGCGGCTCGCCGTGCCGGGAATCGTGGACTTAACCGATCTCGTGGCTGACAGTGCCGGGGTCGCCCGGATTGTGCTCGAAGCGGTGCAGGACATGCTACTGCGTTTAGCGCTGCAATCCGCACGCGACGATTACGAGACGCGCCGGGAGCGGCAGCGTGAAGGGATCGAGATCGCGAAGCGGGCAGGGCGGTACACCGGGCGAAAGCCAGACCTTGCGCATCACCGTCGCATTATCGCTCTTCGAGATGCTGGCATGAGCATCACTCGTACTGCCGAGCTAGCGGGATGTAGTATTGCTCAGGTTAAACGCGTGACAGCTTTGCACCGGGCGAAGTCTTCTATTCACGCGCCGTCAAAGGACAAACTGACCACTAATCAATTTGATCAACGGCAGAGAATCGTTGAAGGCTAAGCGGCCCCACGCCGCGAGACGTGGGGCCGTAATATTTCAGGCGAGAAGACGCACGTCCGGTTCACGGTCGTAGAAGCGCTTTGCCGCCGCGTTCAGGAAGGCGTGATCGATGTCGACGACGCCATCGTCCGGCTCGACCCCCGCCTTCTCGAGCAACGGCCTCGCAGCCCCCGTCATGCCGATCGCCTTCAGATGCCCGAAGGCATCCATGACGAACTGAATGGCCGGCCCCTGCTTCAGTAGCGAAGCGCATCCCTCCTCGTTCACCAGGATTGCGACAGCATCGAATATCTGGCTTGGGGTGCCGGCCAGCTGGCCATCCGCCTTGCGCTTGCTGCCGTCGGACAAAGTGGTGCCGATCTTCGGCGCGACGATCACCGCCTTACCCTTCTCGGCCTCGATCGCAGCGACGAGCTTGGCCAGCGCGTCAGCATCCGTACCATCGGCGATCAGGATGCCGACGGCACGACCTTCGAGGAGCGGCTTCATGTTCTTGTGGATCGACAGCGCATTCGAAGGCGCCATATCGATCGTCGGCCGGGCAGCCGGCGTGGGCTCGGGAAGATCGATTCCCAGCCCATCAGCGACCCGGCGCGCCAGGTCCTCGTCGACGTTGCGCAGATTGGCGACCATCCGCACAGGCACCTTGTCGAGCAGACCCACCTTCGACAGCTCGAAGACATAGGCCGACGCGATATGCGCCTGCTCGCTTTCTGTTTGCGAGCGATAGAACAGACGCGCCTGGCTATAGTGGTCCGCGAACAACTCGGCACGAACCCGAAGCTTGTCGCCCTCCTCGTCCGCGCCGGTCGCCGCGTTGGTCGTGACGAACCCACGCTCCATGCTCGCGCGCGGGCCGCCCTCCTCGCCATGCTCCGCCAGACTGTTCGGCTCGTAATTCGCACGTCCCTTGGGCACCTGCGTCTGCATCAGGCCGTCGCGCTGGAAGTTCGCAAAGGGACACCGCGGCGCATTGATCGGGATCTGATGGAAGTTGGTCGTGCCGAGCCGCGACTTCTGCGTATCCAGATAGCTGAACAAACGCCCCTGCAGCAGCGGATCGTTGGTGAAGTCGATCCCCGGCACGATGTTCGTCGGCAGGAATGCGACCTGTTCGGTCTCGGCGAAGAAATTGTCAGGATTGCGGTTCAGGGTCAGCGTACCGATGACCCGGACGGGCACGTCCTCCTCGGGAATCAGCTTGGTCGCATCCAGCACGTCGTAGGGCTGGGCCTCGGCGAACGCCTGATCGAACACCTGGATGCCCAGATCCCACTGCGGAAAGGCGCCGGTGTCGATCGCTTCCCATAGGTCGCGCCTCTGAAAATCATTGTCCGCCGCCTGGAGCTTGTTTGCCTCGTCCCAGATCGTCGACTGAAGGCCCAGCCGTGGTTTCCAATGAAACTTGACGAAGCTCGATTGCCCTTCCGCGTTGACGAGCCGGAAGGTATGGACGCCGAACCCCTCCATCATGCGGAACGAACGCGGCAGCACGCGATCCGACATCGCCCACATCAACATGTGGGTCGTCTCGGGCATCAGCGACGCCCAGTCCCAGAAGGTGTCATGAGCAGTCGCCGCCTGCGGATAGGCGCGATCGGCTTCCATCTTCACCGAATGGATCAGGTCGGGAAACTTGATCGCGTCTTGGATGAAGAACACCGGAATGTTGTTGCCGACAAGGTCCCAATTGCCTTCGCGGGTGTAGAACTTGACCGCGAAGCCGCGAACGTCGCGAGGCGTGTCCACCGAACCGGCTCCACCCGTCACCGTCGAGAAGCGGACGAACACCTCGGTCTTCTCACCCTTGGTGAATACCGCAGCCCGTGAGAGGTCACTGATGTCGTCCGTCGCTTCGAACACTCCATGGGCACCCGACCCTCGCGCGTGGACGATCCGCTCCGGAATACGCTCGTGATCGAAATGAAAGATCTTCTCGCGCAGCACGAAATCCTCGAGCAGCGTCGGACCCCGCTTTCCGGCTTTCAGGCTGTTCTGATTGTCGCTCACGGGAACGCCGTGGTTGGTAGTCAGCACGTCATCCGCACCGAGCGGCTGCTGGTGCGGCTCGCCGCCGTTGCCGAATTTAGTCTGATGGACGTCCGTCATGAGAAACCTCGAATAGCTTGTTAGAGGGTAACGATATCAAATCCTTAGGGTTGCTCGCGAAGCCAGATAACGGCCGCGCTTTGCATGAGCATCGATTTGTTCACGCGTCCATGCGGACAGGACCTATCTGATCCGACTGTCCCCGACGGGCGCTGTTGGGCGGAAGAATGCTCAGCTTGCCGCGGCGAATAACAGCACGAGAAGCGAACTCTGCCCTATAAAGCGTAGCCAACTGGAGATGCTCCGCGCGTTCGCGTCGTGGAGGACGTGCCCGCTCATCCTCGATGTCTTGCATGCGCCTACCTCCGATCAGCGCTGGAAACCGACTGTTCCTTGAGGAGAAGTGAAACCGCGTCGCGCTCCTGCACGAGTTCGGCGACGCTGCGCTGGATCATCATATGCTGGAAGTCGTCGAGCCGAAGCCCGGACACTCGCTCGACCGATCCGGGCGAGCAGATCGCAGGCACACCGCACATCAGCCCCTCCGGAATATCGTACTCGCCGGTCGAGGACAGGCCCATCGACACCCATCGTCCGTCCGACCCAAGCAGCCAGTCCCGCATATGATCGAGCGCGGCATTGGCGGCGGACGCGGCCGAGGATGCGCCGCGCGCCTCGATGATCGCGGTGCCGCGCTGCGCCACCTGCGGGATCAACGTGTCGGTGCACCAGTCGGGGTCGCCGATCAGGCGGGGCAGGGGCTCGCCGCCGACGACGGCGTTCGTCCAGTCGGCATACATGGTGGGCGAATGGTTGCCCCAGACCGCGAGCCGCTCGATCTCGCCCACGTTGACGTTCGCCTGTGTCGCCAGCTGGCTGGCGGCGCGATTGTGGTCGAGCCGGATCATCGAAGTGATGTTGTCGCGGGCGAAGCCGGGCGCGTGCTCGGCCAGCACCCAGGCGTTGGTATTGGCCGGGTTGCCGACAACCAGCACCCTGGCTTCCCGCTTCGCGGCCCGGTCCAGAGCCTGGCCTTGCGTACGGAAGATGGCGGCATTGGCGGCGAGGAGGTCGCGGCGTTCCATGCCCTTCGAGCGAGGCCGGGATCCGACCAGGAACGCGGCGTCGATGTCGGCGAACGCGACGTGCGGATCGGCGGTGACGTCCACCCCTTCGAGCAGCGGGAAAGCGCAGTCCTCAAGCTCCATCACCACGCCCCAGACTGCCGGCAGCGCCTGCTCGAGGTCGAGGAGCTGAAGCCGGACCGGCTGGTCGGGGCCAAGTAGGTCGCCACACGCGATCCGGAATAGGAGCGCGTAGCAGATCTGGCCGGCGGCGCCGCTGATGGCGATGTGGACGGGAGGCTTGGCTGACATGGCGGAGGTCCTTGGGTGAAGCTTGGCTAGGAAGAGGGCGGGGGGAGCGGAGCGAGGATGGCGGCCCGCTCTCCGCCGTCAGGTTGTCTTGTCTCGGGAGGGGGCGCGTCGACCTATGTAGACGGCTCTTCTCCCGCTTAGATCGCCGGAGCCGGATAGCCCGTCGGTTGTGGCATCGGCGGCGAACCGGTCGGACGCACAAGCGCCGCATCATGGTAGGCAGGCAGCAACCAACCGAACAGCAGTGGTCGCCCACGTGCGATCCAATAGTCCAGGCTGAGAAACCGACCAGCGCCATAGAAGAGCAGGACGGCCAGCATGATGACATAGGTCACGGTGAACTCGATCCCATTATTCAGGATGATCGGATCGCCAAGCTTGGTGATATAGTTGAAGCGGCCAGGGAAGTTCTGCGCAAGCCACTCCATGAAAGCCTGGAAGCGCAGGGTCGACTCCGCCGTCTTGCCCGCGATCGCAGCCCAGCCATGCGACCAATGAACCGACAGCCCGGCAACCGTCATGGTCACCATCAGCGGGATCGAGATCAGCCGCGTGAAGAGGCCAAGCGCGAGACAGATGCACCCGGCCGTTTCCGTCGCGGTGGCCAGCGTCGCCATGAGCAGCGGAGCCGGCATGTTGAGCCCGCCCTGGGCTGCGGGTGCCCCGAACCATTGTACCAGCGCGGAGAAGCCCGTCAGCTTGGCATGGGCACCTTCGTAGAAGATCGGCAGCAGATAGATCCGGATCGCAAGCAGCGGCAGGAAATCGAGCAGCTGGACACGGCGGAACGCGGTATCCAGCCAGCGGAAAATCATCATCGGAAAGTGTCCTTCTGATCGGCGAGAACAAGAAGCTGGTCGGCAAGGCCTTGTTCGACCCAGTCGGACACCAGCGGTGAGAGGGAGGGTTCGACGGCTTCGGCCAGCGCTCGCGATGTCATCGTCTCTTCCTGCTCCAGGCGATCCAGCAGCAGGCAGTCGCTGACGGTCAGCGGGCGGGTAAGGACATGATGCTCGCGCGTCCGGTACACCCCGTGCGGACGCAGTCGCGCGGGTGTGAGGCTGTCGTTCGCATCGATGAGCGCGGGATCGAACGGCAGCATGACCACGCGCAGCGTAGGATTGGCCGTGACCGGCCCAGCCGCGTCGGTGCTCCCTGCGGCATCGCCCGACAGCGCCGCCGGGTCGATTTCCACCTGGAGCAACACCCATTCATATTCGACAAGGGGCATCAGCGCGGGCGGCAGCACCGGCTGCCCTTGCGCGAACAGCACGAATTCGGTGGCGATCTGGTGGAATTGCGGCCGGCTCGCGGGATGCGCGGCGACGAAGGCATCCGCCGCCGCGGCCACCACGACCTCGCCCGCCATGCGTGCCACGGCGGGGAAACTGCAACGGATGGCGTCGGCGACGTTCTCGCGCAACAATTGCCCGTACAGGTCGCGGGGATCACGCCGCGCCCGGCCGGCAAGATCGGCGATCTCGATAAGCAGCCGGTCGGGCGCCGCCACGTCAGGCGAGCGCATGAGCCGGCTCCGCCATCGCGGCCTGCACCGCCGCCACCTCCTCCGCCAGCTCGTCGAGCGAGGGTACGAAATTATCGCGCTCCAGCAGCAGCGGCCGCGCCCCGTGATGCTGCCACACCGCCCGGCCAAGCGCGGTCACCGCATCGGCGACCGGCGTGCCGTGGGTGTCGAGCAACGTGCCGTCCTCCAGCTCCAGATGCCCGGCGATATGGTAATAAACGATCGCATCGGACGGCAGCGCGGTGACGAACGCCAGCGCATCCTCGTGATGGTTGTGCGCGTTCACATAAGCGTTGTTGATGTCCAGCAGGAGGCCACAGCCCGACCGTTCGACCAGCGCAGAGACGAACTCGGCCTCCGGCATCTGGTCCGGGAAGCCGTGATAATAGGAAATGTTCTCCAGCACGAGCCGGCGCCCGGTCGCATCCTGCACCTGGTCGATGCGATCGGCCAGGTAATCGAGGTTGGACGCCCGCCGGGGCACCGGCAGCAGATCGTAGAGATAGCCGGTCTCGTCGCGCGACAGGCTGAGGTGATCGCTGTACAGGGCGATGCCGTAATCGTCGAGGAAACGCCGGACATCGGCGAGGAAATCCCGGTTCAGCTGTCGCGGATCCGCGATCGACAGGCTCAGCCCGTGCGCCACCAGCGGATAAAGGTCGGCGAGGCGGTCCAACTGGTCGCGCTTGCGCCCGCCGATCCCCAGCCAGTTCTCCGGCGCGATCTCCAGGAAATCGATGTCCCGCCGCCGGGGCTGGTCGCACAAGGGCGCGACCAGTTCCGGACGAAGGCCCACGCCGCGGGCGGTGGCACTCAGCGGCCGCATACGCCCTCGGCCAGCCGGTCCTGGCTGGTCTGGGCGACCTTGTATCCCTTGCCGCTCAGGCCGCACTGGCCGTCGCGGGCGCGGACCAGCTGGCCGCTGGGATCCTGCTTCAGCTTGGTCTGGGCATAGATCTTTTCCGTGCCGCACTTGCCGCTGGCGCATTTGCCGCCGCCGTGCGCCGCCGGGCTGGCGGTGGTGGTCGCGGCGGATGCGGCTTCTGCCGCCTGCGCCGCGCTGGCTGCCAGCGATGTGACGGCGATGCCGAGGATCAGTTCACGCTTCATGACAACAACTCCTTGGGGTCAGCGGGACAAGGGAAAACAGGACAGGTCGCGTCCCGCGGCGACCGGGCCGTGGTAGAAGCCGCGGATGATCTGGATGTTGTGATCCTTGTCGCGCAGCGACCGGCCCATGAAGTGGTCCAGCACCAGCATCCTGGGGTGCGTTGCCGCGGCGATCTTGCCCACCACGGTCGGCGGGGCGTGCAGGAAGCGCGAGGCGGCATCGGCATCGTCGTCGATCGCCGCCGGCATCATCAGGATGTCGGCACCGCGCGCGAAATCGAGGAACTCGCGCCGGCTGCCGTTCTGGTCGGCGGACAGCACGATCACCCCCTTGGGCGTGGCGATGCGAAAGGCCAGCGCGGGGACGTCGCCGTGGGGAATGCCCAGGGCAGTGATGGTCACGCCATCACCCCGCCATACCAGCGTCGGCACCGGCTTGGCGACATTGACGTCAAATGCATGGACGTCGAGCTTCAATCCCTCGCTGGCCGAGGACAGGCCCGACAGATAGGCGAACGAGCCATGACCCTTACCGAACTCGCGCTGGAAGAAGCCGGTCATGCTGGGGAAATTGGCGTTGCCCGTCGGGCCGACCAGCCTCACCGCATGGCTGTTCGCAAGGAAATAGCCGCCCTTCAGGATCGCGGGCAGATCGGCGCTGTGATCCGTGTGGAAATGCGAGATGCCGATGAAGTCGAGGTCCTCCAGCCGCGCGCCCGACTGGCCGTAGCGCAGATAGGTACCGCCGCCGGCATCGATCAGGATGCGCGCCTTGCCGTTGATCCAGATGATCGCCCCGGACGAAGCGCGCGCATCGTCGGAGATCGGCCCGCCCGAGCCGAGCAGTTGCAGCGCAACACCGCTTGTGCCGCATTGCGGGACCTCCTGCGCCATCGACGGCGATGCCATGGCAAAGGCGGCAGCCATGGGCAGGCTACGCAAGAGCTTTTTCATCAGAGGGATCCTTGATGCTCCGGGATTGGCATCGCCGAGCCGGGTTTTCACACCGGATACGGAGAGTTGCGCGGTCACGGCTGAGAGGGTTGAAACCATGACAAGGAGATGCCTCGGCCTATCAAATCAATCCAACCGTTTGGTCTGATAGTTTTGATCTCGTATTGGGATCGATTGGAGCGCTTGGAGCGCTTGGCCACCGTTTAGGCTGAACCCATCAGCCACCACCGTAGCAGTCCGGCCACCAAGCCGAGTGCGGCGACGCTCGCCAGCCAGATCGCGCCCAGCCACGCGAGACGCTGCCAGAGCGGCGCCTGCATCAGTGATACCCCTCGGCGGCAACCTTGCCGCGGAACACCCAATAGGCCCAGCCAGTATAGGCCAAAATCGTGGGAATGATGACGGCGGCGCCGACGAGCATGAACACTTGGCTCTGCGCGGGCGCGGCGGCCTGCCAGATCGTCAGGCTCTGCGGCACGATGTAGGGGTTCTAAGCCAGAACCGCCGAAATTTCCGTCATCCCAGCTCCAGCCCCGCCACGAGCGCATCCAGGTCGATCATCTTGCCGTCGCTCTGGAAGGTGTAATGCCCGTTCAGCAGGATGTGCCGCCAGGCCGCCGGCGATATCTGGGTCAGGAGAGCGTGCGCCTTGGCGTTGCCGCTCGCCTCGTACTTCATCAGCAGCCGCGAGAGGATGGCCGAGTTGTAGAAGATGACCGCGTTGGCGATCAGCCTGGCGCACTGGTTGCTGATCTCAATTTCGATGTCGGTGCGCCCGGTCAATTCCTTCTTGCCGCCGACCTGGGCGATGGTTGAGCGTAGCTGGTGATAGGACTCGATGCGGTTCTGTGAGCGGTGAACGTTGCGCTCCAGTTGCGGATCGCGCAGGTAGCGCAGCGTGTAGATGCTGCGGATGAGCTTGTCGAACTCGAACACCGCGCGCCGCGTGGGGTTCGGCGCGGTGTAGGTGCATAGCTTGCGGATCAGCGTGCCCTGCGTCATCTCCTTCAGTCCGAGCGTGGCGACAATCTGGTCGAGGTTCGGCTTCTCGCTGACTATGAGATCGCGGTCGATTCTCCCGGCCGGCCGGATCAGGCACTGATCGTACAGCGCCGGATCGTCGGCACTGTAGAGTTCCTTCAACTGATCGCCAAGGTCGGTGAAGCGCGGCTCGAAACGCAGGCCGAACCAGTGCAGGATAGCGAAGTTGGCCTTGTTGACGCTGTGCATGTCGCCGGTGATCGCGGTCGGCACGATGTCCGACGTGTTGCGATACCAGATGTCGAACACGTGATGGGCCTCGTAATCGTGCGCGCCGATCAGGTAGCCGTTGAGCGGCACGTGGTTGCACAGCAGCGTGTAGGCGACCACGCCCTTGCCGCGCCCAAAGTATTTGCGCGAGTGGCGCGCTTTCACGGTCGGCCGCTCGACGCCGAATTTCTGACCATCGACGGCACCGTACAGTGCATCGAGGTCGAACGAGTAGTACGGGAAGATCGGCAGCGCGGCGATGGCGTTGCTGATGCAGTCGTTGGCCGCGTGCAGCGTTGCGTGGCGCAGGTACTGTTGGTAGGCGCTCTCCAGCACGTGGTACGGGATGTCGCTGGTGCGTGCCATGACCTGGTTGCCGTGGTTCATCGCCTGCGCGATGATGACCGCCATCAGGCTGTCGGCGTCGGCGACCTTCTTCGCATAGCGCGGCTGCAAAGGCGTCAGCGCCGACAGGAACTGGCACTGGCCGTTGACGAAGCGGAACACGTCGGCCACGTCGCAGAACGGCAGTTGCTCGTAGAACGCCTTCTCGCGCGCCTTCTGGTTCTCGCCCTTGGGCTTGCGCCATGTCAGCTTCTGCGTGTCCTTGTCGTATTCTAGGTGCGTCAGCTTGCCCTGCTTCAGCTCGCGGTTGAAGGCCAGCCACTGAGCGCGCAGCTCGGTCGCGAGCGCATCGAGCTGGGCATCGAGTGGCTGCCGCAGGAACGGGATGTCGATCTGCGCCAGCACGGCGGCCTTCTCATCCAGCGAAACCAGCTCGTCGGAAAAATGCCGGTGCTGCAAGCTGTCGTCGAGGTAGAGTTCACCCGACTGGAAGCGCTTCCTGACCTGGCGGTACAGCCAGAACTCGTAGCGGTCGGCATGCAGGTCCGTCGGCTTGCCATCGGCATCGAAGGTCAGCAGGTACGGTCGCAAGCGTTTCGGCAGCGTGGCCGCTGGACATTCGGCGAGCGGCCGTTGCGATAGGCGCTGCTGTTTGGCGAACACGTCCTTGGCCCAGGCCAGCGCCACGAGCCACGGGCTGCCCGGATCAGTGCCAGCGAGGTCGAGCGCGACATACAGCGGCCGAAGATGGCGGCGGATGCGCTCAGCCAGGCCGTCCACCGCCTGCCAGTGCAAAGCCAGCTTGCTCACCGGCTTCACGCTCATGCGCTGCGCGGTGGTTTGCAGCGTATCGCGGGGCATGATTTTGTAGGCGCGCTGGCGCACATCGCCGAACGGCGTGGGATCGGGCACGCTGTCGTCGATGTAAAGCGACAGCAGGCGGCCGACCTGCGGTGTGTCTTGCTGACGGCGCACCTGCTCGGCGACAAAGGATTGCTTTGCGCCCGCACTGCTTTCGTCCTCCAACTGCTTCATGTGGTAGGCCATCGCATCGACCAGGTTGTCGGAAAGCTGCCGGTAGCGCACCCAGGCATAGCAAAGCAGGTAGAGGTAGGTCTGATCGGCCTTCAGGTTGCGTAGATCGTGGACGGTGTAGAAGTTCGCCAGGCTGGCGTAGTACAGCAGATTCTGCTGCGAGACGCCGAGCTTGGGCAGCAGCGCCTTGGCGATCCGGTGCAGCGGCTCCAGCGTGGCGCGCTTTTCGCGTTCGCGGGCCATCTGACGCCAGCCAAAGTCCTTGGCGTCCTGCTTGAGCGCCGCCAATTGCGACAGGGTGTCGTCACGCACTAGAAGCCGACCCAGCGCGGCCTTGGCCGATTCGTCCAACACTTCCGACAGCAGGCCAGCCAGCCGCCGACGCTCGGCGGACAGGGCTTCGCTCACCAGCTCTTGCAGGGTGGTATAGCCGGGCCGGATGATCTTGTGCTCGTTTAGCCAGACGATCAGCTCGGCGGCGATGAACCCCGGCATCACGTCGCGCCGCACGGTCTGCGCGGCCTGCTGCGCGAGCTGCGCCAGGAACTCGGCCGCCCACGGCCGGTAGCCGAACAGATCGGCAATCCACTCGCGCTGGGTGTAGTGCTCGTGCTTGGAGATTGGCTTGTGCTCGAAGGACTCGCCGTGGAAGTAGCGGCTCAGCACGAAGGCGCAATCGTGCTCGACCTCACTCCAGTCGAAGCGGAAGAAGGCATGCTTGGCCTTGAAGTAACCGATCTGCAAGATGCAATAGACCTGGGCATGGAGACCAGGCCGGCTGCTGGCGAGCGCCAGTTCGGTTTCAGTCAACGCCAAGTATTCCAGCCGCTGGGCGTCGTCGAAGTCCGGCAGGCCGTACAGGGCTTCCTGCTCGGCGTCCGACAGGACGGTCAATCGTTCGCTCTTGGTCGTCATCGCGATGACGCTCCACGAGAGCCCGTCCAACCAACCCGTGCCAGGGTCTCGATCAGCGTGGTTCGCTTGACGCCGAAGTTGCGGCACACCGCCGCCTTGGACATGCCGCCATCGAGCGCAGCGACGATGGCCTCCAGCTTCTCGCCGGTGATCGCCTGCGGCCGGCCGCCGATCCGGCCGCGTTTGCGGGCGGCAGCCAGACCGGCGACGACACGTTCCTGGATCAAGGCGCGTTCGTACTGCGCGAGCGCGCCGAACACCTGGAACAGAAACTCGCCCGAGGGCGTCGTGGTATCCAGGTTCTCCGTCAGCGAGCGGAACGCCACCTGCTTTTTCTTGAGCGAGGTCACGATGGCGAGCAAGTGCGACAACGAACGGCCGAGCCGGTCGAGCTTCCACACGACCAACACGTCGCCAGGGCGAACGAATTCGAGCGCCCGCGCCAGGCCCGCGCGGTCGTCCTTCGCGCCGGAAGCATGATCCTCGAACAGATGCCGCGCATCGACGCCGACGGCGAGCAGCGCATCGCGCTGCAAGTTCGTGCTCTGGCGGTCGGAGTCCGACGACACGCGCATGTAACCTACCAACATAAGCGGAAAACCATTAAGACGAGGTTTCCGTATGGTAGCGTCTGGCGACAGAGTTTTCCGCACAATTTTGCGGCCACTCGGAGGTTGGTGCAGAGGACCGTTGAAGGCCTGTCGAAAAACAAATGTTTTCCGACAGGCCTTGGCCTAGCGCACGCCCGCCTTGCAGCGTTCTGTGAATAGCGCTTAGTAATGACGGCGTATATACTTTGTTAGTATCAAGTGGCAGGAGGCCCCGATCATGTCAAAACAAGCCGTTTTCACGATGAAGCTGGAGCCTGAGTTGCGCGCCGAGTTTATGGCCGAAGCCGAGGCGGCCCATCGCCCGGCGTCGCAAGTGCTGCGCGAGCTGATGCGCGAGTTCGTTCAGCGCCAGCGCGAGTCGCGCGAGTACGACGAGTTCCTGCGCCGCAAGGTCGAAGCCGGCCGGGCTTCGATGCGCGCTGGATTGGGGCGGTCGAACGATGAAGTTGAGGCCGAATTCGCCGCACGGCGTGCCAGTGTGGCGAGCCAGGCGTGAGGGTTGTTTGGACGCCCGAAGCGCAGCAAGACCGTGCCGATGTGTGGGACTACATCGCAGCCGACAATCCGCGCGCGGCGGCCCGGATGGATGAGATTTTCAGCGACGCGGCCGCCCGCTTGATCCAGCACCCCATGCTGGGCAAGCCGGGAAAGATTCCCGGGACCCGCGAGTTGATCCCGCACGAAAGCTATCGCCTGGTGTATCAGATCGACGGCGAAACGGTGTGGATACTGACGCTGGTTCATACTGCCCGCCTGTTGCCGCCTGTGCGCGATTAAGATATGATCATGGCAACAATGAAACGGCGCGTTGACAGACTGCTTTCGAGCCAGACCGCGGTCGGCGGCAGGCGGCCAGTTGCGCGGAGGCGATGATGCACAAGCACGGGATCGGCAGATAGGTTCTTCGAAGCTGCAAGAGTTAAAACATTCACACATGAAAGATTGAAATGGATACACGATTATTTGCTTTCGTCGGCGCAGACATTGGCCCTTGGCGGATTGTCAGGGCCGAAACGAGAGTTGGCGAGCCCCTGCCTGAAGCCAAAAGGCTCAACGTCGTATCCGCTTCAGAGTTGCAGTCTGAAACCAATGCACCCTGGATACTTCGTGGAATAACCAGCAATGAACGATATGTCATGCGCGCAGAGAAGAATGAAATTGTAGCGAAGCAGCAAGGTCTGGCGCGCCCAGAAGCAACGTGCGGTGCGCTAATACCGATCCGGAAGAACGCAGCTTGGTGGGAGCTCACGCAAGACGAACGCCGGAGCGTTTTCGAACAGTCGAAGCACGTCCAAATCGGGCTTCAGTATTTGCCTGCAGTAGCGCGCAAGCTCCACCACTGCCGCGACCTCTCAGAGAATGAACCGTTCGATTTTCTGAATTGGTTCGAATACGCGCCAATTCATGAGGTTGAGTTCAACAGGCTGCTTTCCGAACTGCGTGCGTCAGAGGAATGGAAATACGTCGACCGAGAAGTCGATATTCGTCTTACGCAAGCACAGGTCTAACCCGCCGATGAACACGGACCCCCAACAGCGGCGCGTTGCGCCGCCGTTTCGGGCCGGTTATCGGCAACGTAGAACTCTCGGATACAGTTGTTCTGTAATAACTTCTCAAGCCAAATTGATTTTTGGAGTGGATATGGAAATGGAATCAAGAATATTTTCGGTAACAGAATATATTCGTCCGTCTGACGGCGAACCAATTCGTTCAGTGGTTCTGGAAACCAAGGACTCAGCAGTTGTTGTTTGGCATGCCCATCCTGGGCAAGAAATAACCGCTCATGTTCACCCGGACGGCCAAGATACTTGGACGGTTATCTCTGGAGAGGCTGAGTATTACCAAGGAGGCGGCAAAGTCGCTCATCTAAAGGCTGGAGATATTGCCATAGCAAAACCTGGCCAAGTGCATGGCGCTCTAAATACTAGTCCAGTGCCGTTTGTATTTGTCTCAGTGGTTGCATCTGGCAACGCGGGTTTTGCGTTGGCTGAAAAATAGTCTTTCTCAAATGTGTGCCCCAGAGAGTTCTAACCCATCCATCAACACGGACGCTGCGCGATGAAGCCGCGCCGCGCCGGCTAACTCCACGTTGAGCGTCAGCTTTCCATATGTCTGGGGGTCTGCAACGGGTCGGGTGCCGTCGCGTGCGCAGTGTCAAAGCTGACATGACTAATACATGAGATGGGCTGATGCTCGCCGTCCGGTCAGGCAGCTGCCCCCCTGCAGGACTCACAGCAGTTGTATGCCACCCGTCATCCGAGACGTCAGTCGGCCTCATCCAGACCGGAACAATCTGGACGTGACGTCCGGCTGGCATTGCCGTGATCGAAATGGCGGCTAGTGACACGACTGTTGGGTCTACCCCATCGACCGGGCGCGGGACAAGCCACGTTGATCGGCTGACGGAATTTTCGGCGGTTCCGGCTTAGAACCCCATGTAAGGATACATGCTGACCCCGAGCCCGACGAACCCGAGCAGGAATAGCCCGAGCGCGAGCAGGAATGGCAGGCGCTCGCCGCCACGTGCCAGCGAGCGGAAGAACAGCACGGCGGTGACGAGTACAAGCAGCGGCACCTGCGCCGTCACAAACACGCCGGGGACCGCGAACCAGCGCCGCCAGTAGGCATAGCTGAGGAAGGGCGTGGCGGCGCTCACTGCAGCGAGCGCGACCAGCATGGCGATCGCCAACCAGAACGCCATGCGCCGGGCATGTGCCTGACCCGACGCTTCCGTTTTCCACACCAGCCAGCATGCGCCGAGCAGCGCATAGCCGACGAGCAGCGACGCGCCGGTGAGCAGCGAAAACGGTGATAGCCAGTCGAGCCAGCCACCGGCATAGGTCCAACCGCCCGCAGCAGCATCGCTCCGCACCGAGATACCCTGAAGAATGGCGCCGAGCGCGATGCCCTGCGCTAGCGTCGCAACGACCGAGCCGATGGTGAACGCCGCGTCCCAGAGCGGGCGATGCGGCGCGTGCCGCCAGCGGAACTCGAACGCCACGCCGCGGAACACCAGCCCGAGCAGCATGGCGATAATGAGCGGGTAGGTCGCGGGCAGGATGATCGAATAGGCCAGCGGGAACGCTGCCAGGAGCCCACCACCACCCAGCACCAGCCAGGTCTCGTTGCCATCCCAAACGGGCGCGATGCTGTTCATCGCCGCATCCCGCTCCGGGCCGACCTTGAGAGTTGGAAACAGGATGCCGATGCCGAGATCAAACCCGTCCATCACCACGTAGGCGAAGATCGCGAAGGCGATGACGCAAGCCCAGGCGGTCGAGAGGTCGAGGTCGTAACTCATGCGTGCACTTCCACCTTCGGCCCGTCGGCATCGACGCCAGGCGCCGGTGTGATCCCCGCGGCGCGCACCGGCATGTGAGCGGGCTCTGGCTCGCCCGCGTCGGGCGAGCGCGCCATCAGGCGCAGGATATACCAGGTGCCTGCGCCGAAGGCGGCGAAGTAGACCAGCACGAAGGCGGTGAGTGAGGCGGCGACGGCCGGCGCGGCGAGCGGGGAGTGCGACTGGGCGGTGAGGAGATGGCCGTAGACCGTCCAGGGCTGCCGGCCGACCTCGGTCGTCACCCAGCCTGCCAGCACCGCGACGAAGCCCGAAGGCCCCATCAGGATCGCGGCGCGCTGCAACCAGCGGTTCTCGAACAGTGTCCCCCGCCAGCGCGCCCACAGGCTCCACAGGCCGAGGTCGAGCATTGCGAAGCCGAGCCCGACCATGAGGCGGAACGACCAGAACAGGATCGAGACCGGCGGCACGCGGTTCGCGGGGAAGGCGTCGAGCCCCGCCAGCGGCGCGTTCAGGTCGTGCTTGAGGATGAGCGAAGACAGCTTGGGCACCTCGATGGCATGATCCATGCGGTGGCGTGCGGGATCGGGGATGCCGAACAGAACGAGCGGCGCGCCATGCGGATGGCTGTCGAAATGCCCTTCCATCGCCGCGATCTTCGCCGGCTCATACTGGAGGGTGTTGAGCCCCTGGGTGTCGCCCGCGAAGATCTGGACCGGTGCCACCAGCGCCGCCATCCACATCGCCATCGAGAACATCTTGCGCGCGTGCGCGTCACCGGCGTCGCGCAGCAGGTGCCAAGCTCCGACCGCGCCCACCACCAGCGAGGTGGTGAGATAGGCGCCGATGACGGTGTGGACGACGCGGTAGGGGAAGCTCGGGTTGAAAATGATCGGCCACCATGAGCCGGCCGGCACGAACTGGCCCTGCGCATTGATTGCGAACCCGGCAGGGGTGTGCATCCAGCTGTTGGCATCGACAATCCAAGTGGCCGAGATCAGCGTGCCGAGTGCCACCATCGCCGTTGCGAGCAGATGAAGGCGCGGGCCGACCTTCTTCATTCCGAACAGCATGACGCCGAGGAAGCCGGCTTCGAGGAAGAAGGCGGTCAGGACCTCATAGGCCATGATCGGTCCGATCACCGGCCCGGCCTTGGCCGAGAACACCGACCAGTTGGTGCCAAACTGGTAGGACATGACGATGCCCGACACGACGCCCATCCCGAACGCCACCGCGAAGATCTTCACCCAATAGCGGAACAGGTCGAGATAGAGCTGCTTGCCCGTGCGCAGCCACAGGCTTTCCAGTACGAGCAAATAGCTCGCCAGTCCGATCGAGAAGGCCGGGAAGATGAAATGGAACGACACCGTGAACGCAAACTGCGCACGGGCGAGCACGACGGGGTCGAGCGATTGGAGCATGGGACGATGTGTCCTCCTGACTTCCAGATAGGTTGCAGGCGGCGGCAAATCACTGCGTCGGCTGAGATCATTTTGATCGGCTGACGGAACGGATTGGGCTGCCGCCTCTCGTCGCCAGCAGATCGATACGATCATGTGATTGGAACAAGCGCCACAAACGGTTGGTGTGATCGATCCTCGAAGCCTATCTCGTGGCTACAGGAGGCAACACAATGACGCTTGAGCAGCTTCGGATCTTTGTCGGCGTGGCGGAACGCGAGCACATGACGCGGGCCGCGGAGGCGCTCAACGTGACGCAGTCGGCTGCCTCTGGGGCGATCGCCGCGCTGGAGGGGCGCTACGGCGTCCCGCTGTTCCATCGCGTGGGCCGTGGCATCCAGCTGACTGAGGCAGGCCGCGGCTTCCTGGACGAGGCACGCTCCGTGCTCGGCCGCGCCGCGCATGCCGAGACGATGCTGGCCGACTATGCGGGGCTGGCGCGCGGCACGCTGAGGTTGGTCGCCAGCCAGACCATCGCCAGCTACTGGCTGCCACCGATCCTGGCGGCTTTCCATGAACGCCATCCGCAGATCGCGGTCGAGCTCGCGATCGACAACACGGAAGGCGCCGCTGCCCAGGTGCTGGATGGGGCCGCCGAATTAGGTTTCGTGGAAGGCGTAATCGACGAGCCCGCCTTGGCCGACTGGATCGTGGGGCAGGATCCGATGGTCTTGGTTAGCCGAGCGGACGTGGCCCAAGTCGACGAGGCGTGGCTCCGTGCCGCACGCTGGATCGTACGCGAGCAGGGCTCGGGCACGCGCTCCAGCTTCGAGGAGGTGCTACGTGGCCGTGGCGTCGATCCAGCAAGTCTCGATGTGACGATGACCTTGCCCTCGAACGAGGCGGTGCGGACCGCGGTAGAGGCCGGGGCAGGGGTGGCGGCGCTCTCGCGCCTCGTCGTGGCGCCCGCACTCGCGGCCGGCACGCTCGCCGAGCTGCCGTTCGTCCTACCCGACCGTCCGTTCCACGCGCTTCGCCACAAGGAACGCTACCGCACCCGGGCAGCCGACGCGTTGACCGACCTCATCAAGGAGCAGGCGAGATGACGCCCGACGACACCGGAAACCTCCAAGAAGTGAGGCGCGGTTGGCGCCCTTTGGTGCAGCTCGAACACCCGCGGGAGATGATCCGCCAGTTCACCCCCAACTGGTTCGCCGCGACCATGGGCACTGGCATCCTGGCGCTCGCCCTGCCGCAGATGCCGGGCATCGGCCCGGCGGTGAAGCCGATCGGGGAGGCACTGTGGCTGTTCAACATCGGCCTCTTCATGCTTTTCAGCGGCCTTTACGGCGCGCGCTGGCTTCTGTTCGGGCATGAGGCCAAGCGCATCTTTGGCCACAACACCGTGTCCATGTTCATCGGCACGATCCCGATGGGGCTGGCGACGATCATCAACGGCTGCCTCGCCTTCGGCATCGCCCGCTTCGGACCCGGGATCGTAGGCGTGGCGCAGGTCCTGTGGTGGTTGGACGTGGCGATGTCGCTCGCCTGCGGCGTGCTGATCCCCTACCTCATGTTCACGCGCCACGAGCACAACTTGGATGGTATGACCGCAGTGTGGCTACTGCCGGTGGTCGCGGCCGAGGTCGCCGGCGCCAGTGGCGGGCTGCTCGCGCCGCACCTGGTGGGCGCACACATGCAGATGGTGGTGCTCGCCACCTCCTACGTGCTGTGGGCCTATTCAGTGCCGGTGGCGTTCGGCATCCTCGCCATCCTGATCCTGCGCATGGCGCTGCACAAGCTGCCGCACGAGAGCATGGCGGCTTCCTCTTGGCTGGCGTTAGGACCCATCGGGACCGGTGCGCTCGGCATGCTGGTGCTGGGCGGCGATGCGCCCGCGATCCTGGCGGCAAACGGTCTGGGGCTGGTCGGCGCCGTGGCGCAGGGCCTTGGCACTGTGGCGGGGCTGCTGTTGTGGGGCTTCGGCCTGTGGTGGCTGCTGCTCGCGACGCTGATCACGATCCGCTACTGGCGGGCGGGCGTGCCGTTCAACCTCGGCTGGTGGGGCTATACTTTCCCGCTCGGCGTCTACACGGTCGCGACCTTCCGGCTCGGCACGACGCTGCACCTCGTCTTCTTCGGCGTGACCGGGACGGTGCTGACGGTGGCGCTCGCGGCGATGTGGCTGCTGGTGGGCGCCAAGACGCTGTCGGGGGCCTGGGCTGGCCGGCTATTCGTCTCGCCCTGTATCGCCACCCCGCGCTGAACCGCTCGCTTGAAGGGATCGGAACGATATGTGACGACCCTCGATATGGAAGCCGTCTTAGCCCCGCTGCAGTTGACCATTGCGTAGATGCCGAGCGGCTTTCCTGTACCGATCTCGAATGCCCCTGATCACCCCCCGACTTGACCAACACCGACGACAAGCTCTGCGGAAGAATGACTTTTTTCGAAGGCGAGTACGACGGAGCGGCGCTTTGCGCACGAATTTAGGCAGAAGCTGAACCAAAATCTTAGTTGCCTCGTCAGTTCAGGCGCATCGCGTTCATCGTCACTAGGCATGAGCTCGCGACCATCGCAGCCGCTGCGACAAGAGGGGTCATCAGGCCCAAAACCGCGAGCGGCACCGCCACGATGTTATAGCCTGTTGCGAGTACGAAATTTTGCGTAATCACGTGCTGCGTTCGCCTCGCTAGTCGCCACGCAGGCAGCACGGTCCCGATCCCGCCAACTTCAAGCACCAGCCCGGCCGTTGCGGCCGCGGCGGCATGCGCGCGCGCGACGGTGATGCCGCAATCGGCCGCTGCCAGCGCGGGCGCGTCGTTGACGCCGTCGCCGATCACGATCACTGGATGCAACACCGCAGCGACCAGCTTTGCCTTATCGAGCGGTGTGCAACCTGCCGCGACCATCGTCTGCGGCACGCCGACGCGGCCCGCCACCGACAGCGCCGCGTCCACGCCGTCTCCCGTCGCCAGCCTCACCTCGATCCCGGCCGCATGCAGCTCTGCGATGGTCGCGGGCGCTTCCTGGTCGAGCGTGTCGGCCAAGCCGATCCTACCTGCGCGCTGGCCATCGATCATCACGTCGAGCCAGGTCCGGCCATCATCGCACGCGTCATTGGCCGAACTCACAGCCACATCCCGACCACGCAGATCTACTCCACCTGCGCTTCGGTCGAAGCGGTTGCCTGCGGGTCCGTCCGCACCGTTCGCCAGGGCGCGCGCGATCGGGTGATCGATCCCGCGCTCGGCGGCCGCGGCGGCCTCGAGCAGCTCTTCCCTGGCGAACGGTGCGATCGGCTCGACCAGATCAACCCGAAGCCGAGCGAGGGTCAGCGTTCCGGTCTTGTCAAAGATCGCCGTCCGCATGCCGGCGAGCGCCTCGAGCGCGGCGGGGTCGGCGATCCGGATCCCGCGTCGTGCCGCAACGCCTGCGGCTCGAACATGCGCGAGCGGTGCGGCGATCGCCAGCGCGCAGGGGCAGATGACGATCAGCGTCGCGAGCGCACGCGTCATCGCTTCGACCAGCGAGGCTCCAAGAGCGAAAGCGATCAGGAAGGCGAGGGCCGACCAGGCCGGTGCGGCGGCAAGCAATCGCGCGATCCATTGATCGAGCGCGCGACGCGGTTCGCCGCGGCCGGCGATCTCGAGCGCGATCCGGCCGCCCATGCGGTCGATGTCGCGGTCGCCATAAGCACGGTCGACCCGCACCATCAGTCTGCGCCGCAGGTTCGTCGTTCCCGCCTGCACCCGGTCATCCGGGCCAATGGCGCTCGCCATGGCCTCCCCGGTCATGATCGAGCGATCGATAAGGCTTTCGCCCTCGACGACGACGCCATCGCCGGGGATCACTGCTCCGGCATCGATCATGATCGATGCGCCGATCGCAAGCTGCCGCAGCTCCACCGATCCACCATCCGCCAGTGCGACCGCCTGGTTCGCTGCCAGATCGTCCACCGCCGACAAGGCTTGGATCGCAGTGCGGCGGACCCGTGTCTCAATCAGACGACCCAGAAGGAGCAGCGTCACCAGCATCGTCGCGGTGTCGAAATAGACCTGCGCTTCCCCGCGAACGAGCGAAGCGGTCGAGAGCACCACCGCGCCGCTCGCGCCGGTCGCGATCAGCAGGTCGAGACCTGGCGCACGCAGCCGGATCGAGCGCCACGCCATGCGAAAGATCGCCGCGCCCGAATAGGCGAGCACGGGCAGGGCGAACAGCCCGGAGGCGAGCGCGATCCACCAGGCGACAGGGGATGCGATGTCCGGTTGGACGTAGAGAATGAGCGCCGCCCCCATCGACCACATGCCGAAGACGATCGCGACCGCGAGCCGCAGCGCCAGCCTCTGCACCTCGCGATCGAACCGCGCCGCAGTGTCGGCCAGACTCTGCCGCTCG
The DNA here is from genome assembly GCF_033242265.1 of Novosphingobium sp. IK01. Lineage (NCBI taxonomy): Bacteria > Pseudomonadati > Pseudomonadota > Alphaproteobacteria > Sphingomonadales > Sphingomonadaceae > Novosphingobium > Novosphingobium pituita. The sequence continues at coordinate 68,432 of NZ_BTFW01000002.1, forward strand.
ATCAGCCGGTAGCCCGCCTCGCCGACGCGGCGGCCGATCGCCTGCGGATCGCAGCGCGCCGGGTCCCAGCGGACCAACGCGGACGCGGTGACGAAGTGGACGCCGGCGGCGACGACGCCGTCGAGAGCCGCAAGGCGCTTTTCCAGCCCGCGCGCGCATCCGGCACAGAACAGGCCATCAACGGCGAAGAGCTGGCGCTGCTCCATCCGCGCGTCAGCGCGAGGCGATTCGCGTGGGCGGGGCGGTGCCGGTTCCCAGCAGGTGGCCGTCGACCATCTTGCCGTAGAAGGTCTTTTCCTTGGCATGGAACGCCTTGGCGTTCTCCTCGACGGTGCCTTTCTGGCGCGGATCCTTGGGCCGTTCCTGGCTATCGATCCAGGCGGCGGCGTCCCACGACTGCTGGTCGCTGAGCGAATTGCCCGCGCCGAGCGGCATATTCGCCTTGATGAAACCGGCGGCATTATTGACCACCGCCATGCCGGCGCCCCAGTTGTAACTTTTCGGCCCCCACAGCGCCGGGAAGACGACCCGGCCGTTGAGGTCGGTGCGGCCCTGTCCATCGGCACCGTGGCAGGCCGCGCAATGCTGGGCATAAACCGCCTGGCCACGGCTGCGATCGTAGCCGAGCGCGGTCAGCTTGAGCTTTACGAAACCCGCGCCCTTCAGCTTGGTGTCGGTGGGCGCACCCTTCGCGAGCCAATGGAAATAGGTCTGGAGATCGGCATAGACCGGATCGCCGGGCTTGGGCGGTCCGCCGCTCGGACTGTCCTGCGCGTTCATCGAATAGCTGAAGCAGCCCTTCAGCCGGTCTTCCATGGTGTTGATCTTCCCGTTCTTGGACCGGTACTGGGGGTAGCTGACCCACGCCGCCCACATCGGTGCCGAGTTGGTCTTGCGCCCGCCGTCGAGGTGGCAATTGCGACAGGCAAGGCCGTTGCCGACGAACTGCGATGCCTGCGTACCGGTATTCTCGAAGATCGCGAGCCCGTGGCGGATCGCGTCGCCTTCAGGACCGCCGGGGATCTTGCTCATCGGTGGTGGCGTGAAGCTGACCGGCGTGCCCGGCGCCGATACGGCGGCATCGGGCGTGGGCGCATGGTGGAACTCGTCGCGGATGAGCACCGCGAAGACGAACAGCGTTACGCCGCCACCAAGGGCGTAGAGGCCGCGGCGAGTGGTCCGCGCACGATCATGATCACGCGGCGGCTCGCTGCTGGCGGGATCGCGGGACTCGTCCATCATCTCTCCTTCCTCGCTGTGGCAACTCCGGCCGGCGTCGGCGGAAGCGTCGCCAGATAATCGGCGACGGCCCGCCGGTCGGCGTCGTTCAACCGTTTGGCGATCGGGGTCATCAGGTTGGCGTTCTTGCCGAGCGCCGCGATCGCTGCGACCCGTCCGGCCGCATAGCCCGGATGCTGTGCGGCGATCGCCGGGAACGAAGGGGCGACGCCAAATCCGGAAGATCCGTGACACGAGAAGCAGGAGGGGATTTGCGCGCGATCGTCACCGAGCAGAGCCAGCGTTGCCCCGCGCCCGATATCGCCGCCGAGCGAAGGACGGGCGTTCGAGGGCGTCGCAAGGCCGGCATAGTAGTGGGCGAGCGCCGCACGCTCAGCCGGAGCGAGCTGCCGCGACACGGTGTACATGGAGTCGTTCGCGCGCGCGCCGCTCGCGAAGTTGGTCAGCTGCGCCGCGATATAGTCGGCCGGCAGCCCGGCCAGCCGCGGCACACCATCGCGCCCTTCGCCTGCCATGCCGTGGCACGAGGCGCAGGACCAGCCACCGCGGACGCCGTTGAAGGCGATTCTCATCGCCAACGCCTGGTCCGGCGCGGGAGGCGCGATGGGGTTGGACGGCTGCGCCCCCATTGCTGGCACCATCTGAGCGACGTCGGCACCGCCCTGCCAGGGCCCGGCCCTGTTGGCGGTGGCGGCGCGTTCCCGGGCGACGAAGGCGGCATCGAGCGTCGGTCCTCGAGAACCCCAGGTCCGGCGAACATAGCTGGCGAGCCGTGCGAGTTGCGCGTCGTCGAGGACGCTCGCGAACGCGGGCATATGACCGTCATAGGTCTTGCCCTCGATCGCGATCGGCCCGGTGATGCCGTGGAGCAGGATCTGGACGATCGCGTGCGGGTCGGCTGCAACGACAGGCGAACCCGAGAGCGGCGGGACCGCGCCGGCGATGCCGCCGCCGTCGCCCTGGTGGCAGGTCGAGCAGCGCTCGGCGAACAGCAGCGCTCCCGGCGCGTCCTGCTGCGCGAGCGTCTGGCGGGCCTGCGCGATGCGGGCGGTATCGCTGCGACGATGCGCCGCGCTGTCCTGCAACAGCGTCATCGCGCCCCACAGCACCAAGGCGATCGCGATCCAGTAGACCGGGAGCGGGATGCGGCGGCGGGGCTCGTAGGGCTCGAACCGCTCGTCCTCGGGCGGCGGCGCGGTCACTTGCCCACCTGCCCCACGGCATAGCCGTCGTCGCGGATCGCCTTGGCCGGCGCGGGATAGGTGTGGTCGAGCGAGAGGAGGTAGGCGACGAGCTCGCGCGCCGCCGGCTTGGCGACGACGACCTTGCCCACGATGCGCGCCTTGGGCGGCAGCCAGACGACGACGTCGCCGGGAGCCGCCCGATCCTTCACCTCGAAGAGGAAAGGATAGGCCGGCATGATGCTCCACGGCGAGACGGCGCGAGGTTGGTACAGGTGAGTCAGCTGCCAGGAGGCACTCGGCAGGCGCGCGCCGACGTTGAACAGGTCGGGCCCGGTCCGCATCGTGCCCATCAGGTGCGGATAGTCGTGCGCATAGTCGGCGGCGACCGAGGGGCGACCCCAGCCGCGCTCGGCGTCGGGCGCCTGGTCGGGGGTGCGCGGCTGCTGGCTGTGGCAGTAGACGCAGCCCATCGATACGTAGACCTCGCGTCCGCGAAGCTGCTCGGCGGTGTATGGCTGCAGGCCGGCCGCGGGCACCTCCCGGCCGATCTGCAGCTTGGGGCCGACCACCAGCATCAGCGTCGCGAAGGCGAGGATGACCATCGACAGGATGACGAGCGGGACGGCGCGGTTCATGCCGCGACCGCCGCACGCGAGGCCGAGCGGGGCAGGAGGATGGCGGCGACGTTGATCGCGAACAGGAAGTGGCCGAGCGTCATGATCGCACCGCCGAGCGAGCGGCCCTCGAGGAACGGCTTCAGCAGGATCACGCTCGCCGAGAAGGGGCGCGAGGCGTCAAGCATCGCCTCGCCTTCGAGCCAGCCGCCGATCGTCAGCGCCGTGAAATAGAGCGCGAAGCCCACGACCACGCACCAGAAGTGCGCCGCGATCAGCCCCGGCCACGGCCATGGTCGCCCGGTGATCCGCGGCATCATGTAGTAGACACCGCCGAACATGATGAAGCTGGCAAAGCCATAGGCGCCGAGATGGGCATGGCCGATCGTGAACTGGGTGAAGTGCGTGACGGTGTTGATCGAGCGCAGCGCCTCCAGCGATCCCTCGAACGAGGCGAGCGTGTACATGACCGCGCCGAGCGACACGAAGCGCAGCGGCAACGAGGCGCGGAACGCCCACAAGTTCCGCGCGACGACGACGTGCTGGTTGATGGCGACCGCGAGCACAGGCACGAACATCATCACGCTCTGCACGACCGAGAGCGTCACGACCCAGGTCGGCACGGGGCCGCCGATCAGGTGGTGGATGCCGACCTGGCTGTAGAACAGCGCCAGCGCCCAAAAGCCGAGCAGCGAGAGCGCATAGGAATAGACCGGCTTGCCGATGATCTTGGGGATGAAATAATAGGCCGCGCCGAGCCCGAGCGGGGTCAGCCACAGGCCGAGCACGTTGTGCGCGAACCACCAGTTGACCGTGGCCTGCTCGGCCCCGACGAAGACGTAGGGGATGTTGGCGATGATGAAGAGAGCCGGAAACCACATCATCGCGGCGAGGTAATACCAGCCCGAGACGTAGATATGCTCGACCTCGCGCGAGAAGGCCGTGCGCAGCAGCGGAAAGACCGTGAGCGCGCCGCCGACCGCGAGCAGCCCGTCGATCTGCCACGGGATCTCCAGCCATTCCTCGCCGTCGTTCCATCCGCTGGCAATCGCGATCAGCCCGGCGACGAGGCCGATGTTCCACAGCGCCGCGCCCCAGGTGACGAACCCCGCCGATCGCAGTGGCGTCCGGAACAGGCGCGGCGTGATCCAGGTCGCGGTGGCGATGCCCGCCAGCGACAGCCAACCATAAATGACGAGGGTGAGGTGGAGCGTGCGGAGCCGCCCGAAGGTCAGCGCCGCGCTGCCGTCGAGCCAGTCGGGCATGTGAAGCTTGAGCGATGCGATCAGGCCGAAGACCGAGCCCAGCACCAGCCACAGCACCGCGGCGACGAGCAGGAGGGTGACGGGTCGCGCCGTCGACGCATCGATCGCTGTACGCTCGCGGTCGATCGCCTCGCCCGACACGGTCGGATCGTCGAGTTCGCCTTCCTCGTCCTCGTGGAAGATCACCCGCGCCTGGCGCTGGCCGAAGGCGAACTGGCCGCTCGAGATCGCCCAGATCAGCGCCGCCAGCCCCGCCACCGAGACGAGGAAGCTAATCGTCAGGAAGAGGCCGATGGTCAGCACGTGAGGTCGACGATCCTTTCGAGGGTGACTGAACGCTAGCCGCGCAACCAGCGCGGCGTCCAATCATGATTTTCGATCGGAACGGTCGCCAGAAGCTGTTGGTATTCAACGGGAGCGAAGCATAGCTTCGCGAACAAGAGACAACAGGAGGCGTCGATGAGGACGATGATGAAGACGATGATGGCGGGGGCGCTGCTGGCGTCCGCGGGGACGGCGATGGCAGCTGACATGCCGCCGGGGTTCTGGACGACGCCGACGATCCAGGGCTACGGCAAGATCCATTATCTGGCGAACGCGGCCTACAAGCCCGACCCCAAGCAGACCTACCGCATCGTCTTCGCGGTGACGCAGGGCGCAAAGTCACCCGGCGACGTCAACGCCTCGCTCGATCACGTCGCGCGGACGGTCAACCTGTACGTTGCGGCCGGCGTGCCGCTCGATCACCTGAAGTTCGTCGCGATCACCTACGGTCCGGCGACGCCACTGACGCTCGACGACGCGCAATATCGCGCCAAGTTCGGCGTCGCCAATCCCAACCTTCCGCTGATCGCGGAGCTTCGCAAGGCGGGGGTCGACGTCGCCGTCTGCGCTCAGGCGGTCGCCGAGCACGACTTCCAGTACGACTGGGTCGACAAGCGGGTGACGCTCGCGCTGTCGGGTCTCACCACCGTTACCACGCTGGAGCATCAGGGCTACGACCTGATGCAACTGTGACCTTCGACCAGGGAGACAATCAATGGCAAGCACATGGCGCGCGGCGATCGCCGCGCTGGCGCTGACGGCCGCGACTGGCGTTCCGGCGATGGCGCAGGACAAGAAGGTGGAGAGCGTAACCGACCTCGGCGTTTATCCGCCGTGGCAGGAAGGGCGCAACGACGACGCGGTCGATCGCGGCTTCGGCTTCACGATCGCGGACGCCGACAATCTCGCCGACTTCCACGGCAATCCCCAGAACCCGCTGCTGTCGCTCTACGTCGGCGGCAATTATTTCTTCGCGATGGCGCCGCTGGTCGCCGCGTTCGAGGCGAAATATCCCGAGTATCGCGGGCGGCTGTATTGGGAGACGATCCCGCCGGGGCTGCTGGTCCGCCAGATGCAGGCGGGTGGTACCGTCACCGTCGGCAACATGACGTGGACGGTGAAGCCCGACGTCTATCTCGCCGGCGAGAAGGCGGTCGAGAAGCAGATCGAGGCGGGGCTGCTCCAGGGGCCGGTCGTTCCCTACGCCACCAACACGCTCGCGATCATGGTGCCCAAGGGCAACCCGGCGGGCATCAAGGGGCTCGCCGATCTGGGGCGGCCCGGCGTCAAGCTCGCCATGCCCAACCCCGAGTTCGAGGGGATCGCCCGGCAGATCGAGGCGTCGCTGACCAAGGCGGGAGGCGCGTCGCTCGCCGACGCCGTCTATAAGACCAAGGTCCAGGACGGCTCTACCCAGCTCACCCACATCCACCACCGGCAGACGCCGCTCTGGCTGATGCAAGGCAAGGCCCAGGCCGGGGTGACATGGCAATCGGAGGTCGAGTTCCAGAAGCAGGCGGGACACCCCATTGAGGGCGTCGATATTCCCGCGGCCGACAACACCACCGCGATCTACGCCGGCGCCGTGGCGAAGAATGCGGCTCACCCCGAGGCAGCGCGCCGGTGGCTAGCCTTCGTGCGCTCGCCCGAAGGGCTGGCGATCTTCGAACGCTACGGGTTCAAGCCATATACCGGAGCAGCGAAGTGAAAGCGGCGCTGCTCGCGGCGGTGACGATGCTCGGAATGGGCCCGCCGGCGTTGGCCGAGACGATCCACGTCTACGGCCCCGGTGGTCCCGCCCCGGCGATGAAGGAGGCGGCGGCGACCTTTGGCAAGGTCAACGGCGTCGAGGTGATCATCACCGCCGGTCCGACCCCGCAATGGTCCAACGCGATGAAGACGGACGGCGACATCGTCTATAGCGGCTCAGAGGTCATGATGAGCGACTTCGTGTCGACCTTCGACGGCCTCGTGCTGCCCGATACGGTCACGCCGCTCTATCTGCGTCCGGCGGGCATCCTGGTCCGTCCCGGCAACCCCAAGCATATCGGGGGTTTTGCCGATCTGTTGAAGCCAGGAATCAGGATCGCGGTCGTCGACGGCGCCGGGCAGCAGGGCATGTGGGAGGACATTGCTGGCCGCAACGGCGACATCGCGACGGTCAAGGCGTTCCGTCGCAACATCGTGCTCTATGGCAAGAACACCGCGCTGGCGCTCAAGGGCTGGAAGGCCGACCCGACGATCGACGCGTGGGTGACCTTTCCGATCTGGGCAAAGGCAAATCCCGGTGTCGCCGACGTGGTGCCGCTGGACGCGAACCGGCTCGTCTACCGGGATGCGGGCGTCGCGCTGACGACGCGCGGGCAGGGCAAAGCCGGCGCACAGGCATTCGTCCGATTCCTTGCTGGGCCGCAAGGGGCTGCTATCTTCCGGAAGTGGGGCTGGCAGTAAGGCCGTGTCGTCTCGATGGACGCGCGCGATCAGCCGATCCGCGCGAATATCGCGGCTCCGCTGAGATCCGCAACTCATCACGTCCTCACCGACAAGCAGCTCAACGAAGCCGTCGTCATCACGCGCAGCTCGCCCGGCCCGGTCGGGCTCTATGTGGTCAGCGTCGGCTATTTCGTGGCCGGCATCCCGGGCGCCATCGCCGGATGGCTGGCGATGGTGACGCCGGCGGGACTCATCATCCCGCGGGTCCACCTCGTCGGCCGGCGCATGGAGCATCCCCGCGTGCGCTCGGTCCTCCAGACCGTGGTGATCGCCAGCGCCGGGCTGCTGCTCGCCGCTGCCATCCCGCTCGCCAGGGACGGGCTGACCGATCCGGTCACGATCGTCATCGCCGTCGTCAGCCTGGCGCTGCTGTTCGCCACCAAGCTCGACACGCTCTGGATCATCCTCGGCGCGGCAATGACGTCGCTGACTACCTCGGCGATCGGCGCCGTTCCTCTCCTCCATTAGGCGATCCGTTGGACACCTATACCCTGCTCGCGATCTGCGCCCTGCTCGGGCTCGGCGCTCTCCTCTACACCTCGGTCGGACACGCCGGGGCGTCCGCCTACATAGCCATCATGGCGCTGTTCAGCCTCGCCCCGGCGACAATCCGACCGGCCGCGCTGGTCCTCAACATCATGGTCGCCTCGTTCACCTCGTGGCGGTTCATCCGCGCCGGCCAATTCGATGGGCGACGCCTTCTTCCCTTTCTGATCGGCTCCCTGCCGCTCGCTTTCATCGGCGGGCGCATCACCTTGCCGGGCGCGACCTACCGGCCGCTGATCGGTATCGTCCTCCTGATCGCCGGTGTGCGACTGCTCTGGCCACGACCGATGAAGCGGCAGGACGAAATCACGACACCGCCGCCTGCTGCCGGGGTCGCGAGCGGCGCCGCGATCGGGCTGCTCTCCGGGCTGACCGGCACCGGAGGCGGCATCTTTCTCAGCCCGCTGCTCATCATGGCGGGCTGGTCGAGCGCGCGGATGGCAAGCGGCATCGCAGCCGTGTTCATCCTGGCGAACTCGATTGCCGGCCTCGCCGGCAACCTGTCGAGCGTCGGACACCTGCCGCCCGAATTACCTTGGTTCATGGTGTCGGTTGCGATTGGCGCGGTGATCGGCACATCGCTGGGGGTGACACGCCTGCCTGCACATCGCCTTCTGCAGGCGCTCGGTGTCGTATTGCTGGTTGCGGCGGGGAAGCTGATCCTGACCTGATGGAGCGCGATCAGGGCGCCAATGATCGCCCTCAAGGATGCAGGTGGTGATTGTTCTCTCACGTTTCGGCCGGCGCCTCGGTCTGGATCGTGCAATGTTCGATGCCGAACCGGCGGTCGAGCGTATCTCGACTATCTTCCTGACCGCATCGGCATCGACGCCTTCGGCGAAGGTGACGCGCGCTGTGCAGGTGATGTCATCCGACGAAATCCATCAGACATGGAGGTCGCGAACTCCGCGACGCCGGACGATAAACAATGATGCAACTGACTCACCAACTTTACATAATCTATGTTATCGAACTGGCAGCTTGTAAGTGCCAAGTACAAATGACACCAGCCCGCTAGATAGAAATGGCACTCTTTGTACCATCGACGGGCTGTCGGTGTCATAGCCGTTCTCGGCAACGAGGACGCGCATTGTATGACGGTGCTGGCGATGAGTGCTGCTGAGATTACCCGGTTCGACACGCTGATGCGGCTCGACCGCGGCGAGATCCGGGTTACGGACGCGATGGAGCTGCTCGGCCTTGCCAGGCGGCAGGTTTACCGGCTGCTGAGCCGCCTGCGAGAGGACGGCGCGAGCGGCCTGGTGTCGCGCAAGCGAGGACGCCCGAGCAACCGACGCTACAGCGACGCCTTCCGCGCCGAGGTGGCCACTCTGGTGCGCGAGCACTACGCCGACTTCGGACCGACGCTGGCGCGCGAGTACCTCGCCGAGCGCCATGGCATCGGCCTGTCGCGCGAGACCCTGCGGCGCATCATGCTGGAGGCCGGGCTGTGGCAGGACCGTGCGGCCAAGCGCCCTCGCCCGTACCAGCCCCGCTACCGGCGCGACTGCCGCGGCGAGCTCATCCAGGTCGACGGCTCCAAGCACTGGTGGTTCGAGGGCCGCGGTCCGCAATGCACGCTCCTGGTCTTCATCGACGATGCCACCAGCGAGCTTATGCACCTTGAGATGGTCGGCAGCGAGAGCACCTTCTCGTACATGCGCGCGACAAGGACCTATCTCGAGCGGCACGGCAAGCCGGTCGCCTTCTACACGGACAAGCACAGCGCCTTCCGCAACAACACGGCCTCGGCAAAGGGCGACGGCATGACCCACCTCGGCCGTGCGCTGTACCGGCTCAACATCGAGCTGATCTGCGCGAACTCGCCGCAGGCGAAGGGACGCGTCGAGCGAGTCAATGCGACGCTGCAGGACCGCCTGGTCAAGGCCATGCGGCTCCACCGCATCTCCACCATCGACCAAGCCAACGCCTTCCTCCCCTCCTACATGGCGCAGCACAATCGTCGGTTCGCCAAGGCGCCGTTCGACCCGCGCGACCTTCACCGGCCGCTGGCCATCCACGATGACCTTGAGGCGGAGCTGGTCTGGCGCGAGCAGCGCACCGTCACCGGCGCCCTCACCTTGCACTACAACAAGGTCATGTTCATCCTTGTGCCCTCGCCTGCGACGAAGGCGCTCGCGCGGAAGAAAGTGGACGTGTGCGAGTAACTGGGCCAGGGCCGCTACCGATCCACAGGCCAGAGCCACGATTGAAACAACCTGTCCGAGCTTCTTCATCCGTATCATCCCTTTTCCTGGAGGCGCGAAGCCGCCTTGTTCGGATGCCAGCCTCGACCTGGTCGTTCAGGCGGCACGGCAGGCGAGCAGTTCGTCGGCAAGGGGGTGACACAGTTCGGCCCGCCCTTCGCAACAGTCCTTCACCAGAAACAGCATAAGCCCGCGCAGCGCATCGGGCTCTGTTGCAAACTCTGACACGGTTTCCAAGATTGGGCTCATGTACTGTCAAGGTCAGTTGCGATGAACGATTTCTGTCAACACCGGGATAAAAACGGGCCAGGCACCGGTTTAAAAAGGGGCCAGTTGGGTTGAATAAAAAGCCCCATGGTTGAGGCTGGACAGCATCGGCAGCGGGGAAGCGGCTGTAGCGGAGCGGAAGCCGATTTCCCGCTGCCGATGGCCGCCTTTTGTCAGATCATTTTGCCTCCCCCTTGTCCTTCTGGCGCTTGCGGCTGCTGGTGAGGTGCGTTTCGTCGGCACGGTCGCCAACGAGGACGATGCGATCAGGAATCTGGTCAAGCGGCTGACTGGACCGGGCGTGACGTTGAACGTCTGTTACGAAGCTGGTCCCTGCGGGTATGGCTTGCATCGGCTGCTGACGAAGCTGGGACAGAATTGCATCGTCATCGCCCCCTCGATGATGCCGCGGCGCCCGGGTGACCATGTAGGCCTCGGTGCATTATTGGGACACAGATATACGGTAGCGCCGTAGCGTCACCCGCTGCTGACCCGAAGCGGTAGGAATCCGTTATTGTCCAGCATGGCGCTATCCGAGAACACATAGTCACCGGTCAGGTTGATGTGATCCCAACCCAATGGCGAAAGTTCGCACAGCAAATCTTCCGGGATAGGCTGACCGTTTATGCGAAGGGCCTCGGATGCGCGGCTGAGATATTTGCAGTTAAACAGGATAATCGCGGCGGTCACCAGGTTGAGCGCCGCTGCCCGAACCTGCTGATTTTCCGCGCCTCGATCTCGAAAGCGACCAAGGCGATGAAAGGCAACGGCGCGCGCCAGAGTATTGCGGGATTCACCCTTGTTCAGTTCCGCCGTGACCAGTCGGCGGAGGGCGGGATCTTCGAACCATCGCAGCGTGAACAGCGTGCGTTCTATCCTGCCAATTTCCCGCATGGCGGCGGCAAGGCTGTTTTGCTGCCGGTAGGCCGATAGCTTTTTCAGGATCAGCGAGGGCGTGACGACACGGTTGCGCATGGCAACGATGATTTGATGAATATCGTCCCAATGGCTGCGGATCAGGTCTGCATCAAGCCGATGGCCAAACAGCGGTCCAAGCTTGCCGTAGCGCATCCGTGGTTCGAAAGCGTATAGCTTGCGGTCGGACAGGCGCGGGATTCTGGGCTCGAAGCTGAGGCCGAGCATGGACATGACACAAAAGACTATATCGGATGCCCCGCCGCCATCGACGTGCAAAGCTCCAAGTTCGACGCTGCTTCCGTGGCCGAGAATGCCGTCAAGTGCATGGATCGCCTCGCCCGCTGTTCCGGCGATAACCGTTTGATGAAGCGGGGCGTAGCGGTCGGTGATGGTGGTGTATATCTTCACGATCGGATCCCGACCGTAGTGCGCGTTCACCGTTCCACCGCTTTCGCCTTGCCCCCCAAGATAGAAATGCTGACCATCGGCTGATGCCCGCCATCCATCGCCGAACCACGCCGCAATCGGCTCGGCATTTATTGCATCTGTCAGGGTGGCAAGAGCCGCGCGGAATGTTTCGTCCCGCATATGCCAGGTCTGCATGCGCAACAGGGCGCGTCGTGAAGCGACATTGCAAATATCCGCCATGCGCGTCAGCCCCAAATTGGTGGCTTCGGCAATCAGACTGGCGAGAAATGCCTTTTCGTCGTTCGGCGGCATCCCAGTCGAGACATGCGTGAAATGGTCAATGAAGCCGGTCCAGTGCGCGACCTGACGCAGGACATCCGTAATTCGGACTGTTGGCAGAAGGCGATAAACGCGCAACGCATTTTCGCGTGATCGGTCATCGTTCTCTTCGTCTTTCGGCATTTTGGGAAAGCGCAGCCGGTCTCCGGCGAACAAGGCTGCATCCTTACCGGACAGGCCCTTCGTGGTTGACAACAATGCCTGATCCAACTGCCCGGCCTTAGCCGCCATCCACTGCTCGAAGTCGGGCGTACTGGATTGCAGCAGTGCAGGGCTGCTCATGGACGCTGCGCCCGAGGCAGGGGTGATCAGATCCTCGAGAGCGCGGTGCATTCGCGAGGTCGGAACCCACAGATCGCCGGAAGCAAGCGCGTTTGCTACAGCAAAGTAGGTCGCCAGCTCCCAGTATGTTCGATCGATCTTGCCATCGGCGAACAGGTGGCGGTGCCATCGTCGTTCTATATGCCCCAGCGGAATATCCACCGGCAGCGGTTTGCGCCAATTTCCACCCAGTTGGATCAATATGTCCATGGCGGTTTGCAAGGCGCTGGTCGCTCGCCGACCCTCGAACACAAAGCTCTCCAGAAAGCGCGGACCGACCTGCTTGAAAATCCGGTATTCCGGGCCAAGCTCGCCAACGGCATCTGGCTTGCCAGGTTTCGTCGTGCGGCGGATGACGCGGGCATCGGCTTCGATCACGTCAAGGCTGGCAACGGTCGCCACGGCCTCAGCGACATCGCCACCTTTTCGCAACGCCTGTGTCATAGCTTCAAGTACGGTTGCAATTCGGGTGAGCCGTTCGCGTCCTTGGTCGGCTGTTGCCAAAATCGTCTCTTCGAGCCGCTTTCGTGCTTTCAGGTTCGCGCGTCCGACCAGCGAGCCATACATCCCAAGCGCGGCATCGGTCGTCGTGGCTTCCAGTTCGCGCAAGGTGGCTACCAGCGTCGCCACGCGACGAGTGGGCGACATTTGCTGCATGGCCTGGGCCGTGAGGCGCACTCCTTCGCGCGCCAATTGCCGCATTCTCGGATGTGAAATCTCCGGGATCGCCGCTTTGGATGGGCTGACACGCCGGATCATATCTATCTTGTCGAGCAGTTCGAGCAATGATCTTGCGCTGACCCGGTAGGGTGGCGCCCTCAGCCAGCTCAACCGGCTTTGCTGGTCGTGGACTTTCTCCGACAGGATTGTTTCCAGCCTTTGGCGGGTGGCCCCTGCGATCTGGTTGTATATTCTTTCCGCGAATGCCTTATCTGTACGATGCAATGCCGATGCTGTCATGCGTTCAATCACGCTGACACCGGGTATTATGATGCGTTCGGCGCGCATTTTCCCGATCAGCCGCATCAGAAGTGCGGGGCCATCGACGGTGATGGCTGCCTCTCCTTCCAGCCACGCCGCAAGTTGCTCGCGCATAGGACGGGACAGATCCCGGAAGCCATGGTTGCGTTTAATGGTCGCAAGTTGCTCGTAGCGGGTCGGGCCTCGCCGAGCGAATGCGGCGATCACATCGGCATCGATGTCGAGCTGTTCGGCGATGTAATCGAGCATCACGTTAGCGTCCGCGCTCGTGGTGTAATTTCCGGTTTAGATTGAGGCGATCGCATGGGGTGGGGCATGCCCCACCCCATGCGATTTCGATCTCGGTGGCCACCGGGCTCATCGGTAAGGTGGAGTTACCACACTTCACACGCCCACCGAGGAGTTGATCTCGATGACCGACGACAGACTACCGCTTGCCGAACTGATGGCGAAGACCGGGGATGGAGATTTTCTGCGCACAATCGCAGAGAGTGTTTTGCAGATCATCATGGAAGCCGACGTTGACGGCTTGGTCGGTGCTGGCCGCCATGAACGATCCGGCGACCGGACGACCTGGCGCAATGGCTACCGCGACCGCAGCCTCGATACCCGGCTCGGCACGCTCAACCTCAAGATCCCCAAGCTGCGGACCGGCGCTTACTTTCCGGGCTTTCTGGAACCGAGGAAGACCGTTGAGAAAGCGCTGGTCGCGGTGATCCAAGAGGCGTGGATTGCTGGCGTCAGCACCCGGCGCGTGGATGAACTGGTCCAGGCCATGGGTATGAGCGGCATCTCCAAGTCCTCGGTGTCCAAGCTGTGCAAGGACATCGATGAGCGCGTCCATGCCTTCCTGAAGCGCCCGCTCACCGGCGATTGGCCCTACCTCTGGCTCGACGCTACCTACCTCAAGGTGCGCGAGGGCGGGCGGATCGTCAGCGTCGCCGCGATAATCGCCGTAGCCGTCAACACCGAGGGCAAGCGCGAGATTGTCGGCCTCCACATCGGCCCTTCCGAGGCTGAGGTGTTCTGGTCCGATTTCCTCAAGGACCTCGCACGGAGGGGGCTGACTGGCGTGAAGCTGGTGATCTCCGACGCCCACGAGGGCCTCAAGGCGGCGATCACCCGAGTGCTCAGCGCCACCTGGCAGCGTTGCCGCGTCCACTTCATGCGCAATGCCCTGGCCTATGTGCCCAAGGGCCAGAACACTGTTGTTGCCGCCGCCATCCGCCAGGTCTTCCTCCAGCCCGATCACGCTGCCGCAACACAGGTCTGGCGCCAGGTCGCCGACCAGTTGCGCGCCCGCTGGCCGAAGCTCGGCGCCTGCATGGACGACGCCGAGCATGACGTGCTCGCCTACATGGCCTTCCCCGAGCAGCACCGGGTGAAGTTGCACAGCACCAACCCGCTCGAGCGCCTGAACAAGGAAGTGAAGCGCCGTGCCGATGTCGTCGGCATCTTCCCGAACGAGGACAGCATCATCCGCCTCGTCGGCGCCGTTCTGCTCGAGCAGAACGACGAATACCAACTCCAGCACCGCTACATGCAGATTGAGGGCATGGCAGCCCTCGCCACACCAATCATTGAGGAGGTTCAGCCGCTACAGATTACACCCAAGGTCGCCTGAAAATGCAGCCCGATGGCCACACCCGAATTTACACCACATTGACGGACGCGACCAGCATCACCGCTGGCAGCGTTTCGCCCCGACGTAAATAGCGACCTGGAAAACGCAGGCAGCATAGTTGCAATGCATAGCCAAGGCGGGTTGCCGGTGTCCTCGATTTCGCGATGGCGAGCAGATCGCCATCATCGAGGCTATAATGGGTGACGACCTCTCCCTCGGTAGCCGGGAGAGACAAAAGCGCCTCCCTCTGCCGATCCGTCATCGAAATGCGTGCTGGCAAGGCTGAAATCCCTTCACAAACGTCTTTCCATTCATTAAAGTTTTGAAATAGGATTTTGAAAGACGCAACCGCAGTCCACTTGGCCTCGGCCGCATCTCTTTCAAAAACGACCGTTTGCGAATGAGGCTGGAATGCTGATCGGCTATGCGCGCATCTCCAAAGGGGACGACCAGAGTACCGCCCTGCAGATGCGTGCGCTGAAGGATGCAGGGTGCAAACGCATCTTCGAAGAGGCTGCCAGCGGCGGACGATGGGACCGACCGGAACTTCACCGAATGCTCGATCAGCTCCGCGACGGGGATGTGGTCGTGGTTTGGAAGCTCGATCGCCTATCGCGATCACTGAAGGATTTGCTGCATCTGCTCGACCGGATCGAGGCGGCGCAAGCGGGTTTCCGTTCGCTCACAGAAAGCATCGACACAACCACACCAGCGGGCCGCATGATGATGCAGATGATTGGCAGCTTTGCCGAGTTCGAGCGCGCCATGATCCGAGAGCGGACGAAGGCGGGATTGGACCAGGCACGTGCGGAGGGGCGGGTCGGCGGCCGCCGGCCAAAGCTCAATCCCAAACAACGAGCCGAGATTGCCGAAAGTGTGATGTCTGGCCGCAAATCTGCCGCCGAGATGGCCCGTATCTTCGGTGTCAGTCAACCAACTGTTTCGCGTATCGTAGCGGCAGCCTATCAGGGGGCAAATCGGTGAAAATGTTCAAGAAGCTTATGGTCGCAGGGATATTGGCCATGCCTGTACCATCTTATGCCTCCCCGCCGATGCCCTCCGAAAGTATCCGGATAATCACCGCGGCATTACCGGAATGCACCGGCGGTTGGATCGAAACCGACAGGCGCGGCCGCGTTTTCCCGATGGACCTGGCGCCCCGGCTTTCTCTGCTTTCAGGCCCGTCCAACGCATTGGACCAAGACGCCGGCCAGGATCTCTATCAAATTGCCAAAGGCCTTCTGGCTCCGGCTACGGGAGTCCACGACCGGATGATGGATGGGGATGCCAGCCTGAAGTGCCCCGCCCACGCTAAGGAAGCCGTTGCCCTGATGGAATATCTGGTCGATGAAAAGCCAGATGCATGGCGAGGCGCCACGAATGCGTTCGAATGGCTTGGCCTCGCCTATGAATCAGGAGCCGCAGGCGCTAAAAACGTGGCGAAAGCCCGGCGTTATTATCTGCGCTTTCGCATCCACACCGGGGTCGGGCCAGAGGCACGTTGGTCTGACGGGATCGATAACAGCCTTTTGGGTAATGTCGAACGCGCGGGTTTGAGACCGTATCTCGATGCTCTGGCCCAAAGCAAGCGTGGGGGCGGCGCAGCACGATTGGCGCTGGCGGAAGCAGCTTTGCCCACCGATCCTTTAGCTGCCCGCAAGTGGCTACGATATCTCGATGATCGCCCGCTCATTCGCCTTCTCGAATTGGAAGATCAAAAGCGCATTCCAGTCATCGCAGATGGCGAAGAAATCGAATTTTGGGCCGAAGCGTCCAGAACGCTATTCGGATACCGAAAATATTCGGCGCGCTTGCTCAAGGCGGCGCAACAGGTGGATGGAGGAAGCATCCCGACCTCTGCCGAACGACCGTCGATTGATCTGCTGCGATCGCATCTCGATATGGCAAGTGTTGCAGATACCGATGCCACCCGCGATCCTATCCCGGTCCGAGCTTTGGTAACACCGGAGGGGCGCGCAATCTGGATTGAAGCTTGTAGCACTCACCCTGCGCAGTCGATGCCGCTCCAGGTTCTCAATGTGCAATTGAACGCTGCAAGGCTATATAGCGTGAAGAATGTGGCCGAGTTGCCGACATTGCCCGTTGTGAAGGTCGATGGACGACCGGCTTACGGTTGGATCATCTTGCCGGCGGTGCATTTCACCCGGACCGACAAAGGCAAGCTGGAAATCAAGTTCGCGAATCTGCCGTCCGAACGCTGCGTATATTCCGGTATCGCGAACGCTCCCCCGTCACCCGTCATGTAGCAAAATCGGCTGCTGCCATGATCCGCAGTCAGCGCCAAAATCTACTGTATATCTGTGTCCCGATAATGCACTGAGGCCATGTAAAGACGGACCGGCGTGACGCGATGACCCTGGCGCGGCTGCTACGCGCTGGCGAACTCACCGCAATCTGGATACCGAACGAAGCGCACGAGGCGGTACGCGATCTCATCCGCGCGCGACGCAGCGCGCAAGACGATGCCATCGGAGCCAAGCAGACAGTGCGCAGCTTCCTGTTGCGTCATGATCGTCGTTTCGGCGGCAAGGCGGCCTGGACGAAAATGTACTGGCGGTGGTTGTCCGAGCAGCGGTTCGATTTTCCCCACCAACAGCTGGCATTCGAGGAAATGCAGAAGCGGGTGCTGGAGGCGCAGGCACGGGTCGGGCGCTTAGAAGCGGCGCTGGCTGAAGCGGTGGACGCATGGTGTTTTGCGCCGCTGGTCCGCAATCTACAGGTCCTGCGCGGTATCAGGCTAGTCAGCGCTGCGACGCTGGTCGCTGAAGTAGGCGATCTCACCCGCTTCGACAATCCCAAGCAACTGATGGCGTATGTCGGCTTGGTGCCGTCCGAGCACTCCAGCGGCGCTCGGACCAAACGGGGCCGGATCACCCGCGCGGGCAACGCGCAGGCACGAACCATGCTGATCGAGGCGGGCTGGTCGTATCGGCTGCCCGCTCGCGAGGAACGACGCTACCGTGAGCGGGTCATCGACTTGCCCGAGGACATCCAGGTGATCGGGTGGAAAGCGCAGGTTCGCCTGTGCCAGCGCTACCGTCGCCTGGCGGCCACGGGCAAGCCTCAGCCCAAGGTGACCACCGCGATCGCGCGTGAACTGGTCGGCTATGCCTGGGACATCGCCCGTCGGGTGTCGCCGGCGATAGCCGGCTGATCCGCGCACGACATTAACGAGAGGAGGCGCCAGCGCACCAACTGCATAGCCTTGGCCAGCGTGCCGCGGGCACCCGACTGTGATGGGCAATCCACGATGTACGGTGGGGCAGGTTCGTCCGACGCCCGAACTTAGACGGAGGATAGGCCCAGCGACGGATACGGGTAGTGCGGTAACCAACCCGCGGATGAGAGCATGATCAATCGTCGTCGATCAGGCGTCCGCGGCACACCCGCCAAGGTCAATGCGACCGCTGGTCTTGCGACCAGCGAAGGAGTAAACTCGGTCAGCGTCTCGGATGGCAGTCATGAGAGCGTAGGATTTCGCCCCCTCCCGCAAACGACCCCAATGTGGCCGCCCTGGCGGCCTCAGCTTCGAGCGAGGATCGTTGCCCGCATGGGACGAAACCGCTCGGCGGGTTCGGTCGGAACGCAGTGGAGATAGAGCCGTGCTGCCAAGCCGCTCCCGCTTGGGAAAAATTACTGCTCGCCGCCTGCCTTTGCCAGGACAGAGAAGGTGTCAGCAATCAATTCCGTCCGATAGGCAATCTCGTTGCCCTCCCCGTGGCTGGTTTCGCGCATTCGTCCAGTGATGTGAACCAGATCGCCTTTGTCAGCACCCTCAATCTGCTCACGGACATTCGAGAAGCCGACCACGCTGTTCCAATGAGGGTCGCTCTTCCACCCGTCGCCATCACGGCGGTTGTAATTGGCCGCGACGGTGACATAGATCACCTTGTCGCGCGGCGTGATCTTGCCGATCCGGCCGATGATCCGAAACTCAGCGATGTTCTGCGGCATGGTCCACTCCCTTGGCTGATGGACGTTGGCCCGAGCCCAGACCTGGCCATTGTGGATCGCGCAGGATCTGATCGAGCCCGGTAAAGGCGTGACAGGCCGAAGGCGGCGCCAGGCCGAAACAAGACATGCTGCCATCCTGAAGATGACTGCCGCCAAGCGGAACTTGCGTGGCCGCGAAAAGCAAGGCCGCGCCGCCGCCCAAAAGCGCCCGCGCTCTCACGCCCGGATCGCCATTCGGGCCACCAGCGCATCGTTCCAATCGCCGCCTGGCGGAGGAAGCACGATGTCGAGCAAGCGACCATTTGCGGTGAGATTGTCGTGCCCACGCGCGATCCCATCGGCCGCGGCCTTGCCATGCTGAGAGTAGATGACAACCCGGCGCACATGGTCAGGAATGGTGATCTCGCGATAGCGCTCAACGCCGCATACCGCCGCGCAACCGGGAAGGTCGTTCAGAACCATCGCAGATTCCGCGTCCTCAAACCCTTCGGCCAGGTTCATCGTCACATCAGCCGGCGCGCCAAGCTGGATGATGCTTCCGCGCGTATCACCCAGCGTTCGCTTCGCGCCATCGAGGCATCGCGCCTTCTCGCCATCGGGGTCGAGGAATATACGCAGCAACGCGCGCAAATCGCGCCCTTCGGTCATCGGGAGAAGAAGAGCTGGCAAACGCAGTTTGCGGCCATTCTCATAGGTCACGGCGGAGGGCGTAAACCGACCTGCGCAAGAATGCCCGATGCCGCGCCGGTTCAGATAGCGCTCGGCGATGGTCCGGGCGACCGGTCTGGCCATCCCCCATATGTCCGTAATCAGCGGGGTCAGATCGCGAGCCGGGGCGGCATCAACAAGATCGCGGGCGCGGACCTTCGGGTTGAGCCGCAAATCCCGCAACGCGGCCATGATCGCGCTTTGCGTGCAACCGGCAAAGCAATGGAACAGCACGGCTTGCCGGCCAGGCGTCACAGACAAGGATGCTCGGGCATCCTCATGGGCAGGACAGCGGACCATCCCGTGCTTGCGATGCCAGGTGCCCTTCAGATCATGGACAATCTGGCGCGCGGCTGTTTCCGGCGTATGGGTCATGAGTCCATTATATACTATGCAACAAAAATGGACAGTCGAATTTGCACGCCTTGATCTCGGCTTGCTCCCTCTGGGGAGCATTCCGGCGCCGTTAGGCGACGGTCCTGCCCTTGCTTTTGAGCGGGATGGTTGATGGTTTGAGCTGAAGGATCGGCATCATGGCCCGTCAGGGCAAAGCATATCGGCCGACTAGGCCGATTCCGCTTTTCCCATTCTTATAAATATAATCCTTTATGAGAGGAGGAAGACCATCGTGACACTCACGGGCCTTACGCTCGGCGGCAAGACGCAGATCAACACGCAGCCCCGCAGCGACCAGTCTTGCGCGATCAACCTCATCGGCAGGCAGGGCGCGGCGACGTTCCGCCGCCGGTAAAGTCGCAAGCATGGCTGCATGTTCTTCGGCAGCCTGGGAGCGCCGATCTTCTTCATCGGCAGGCAAGGGCGTGTGAAGGCCCACCAGCTTTTCCAGCCAGTCCGGCAGGCGGAAGCGGTAAAGATTGGAGGTCTGGGTCGATCGCGCGCCCACGTCCTTGTCCTGCGTGTAGATGAAACGCCTGATCCATTCGATCATGCCGATGTCGGCCAGCGTTCGAAGCGAACGATAGATCGTGCTGCGCGAAAGGCCCGTCCACCCCATGATCGTCTCATAGGCCGGGATACACCAGCCCTTGCGAAACTTCTCATTGTCGAGAAGCTCGATGAGGATCTGCTGACAGGATGGCGTGTAGCAGACCAGCTTCATTTCGCGATCGGTGAGCGCCCGCTCGCCCGCGCGGGCCTCGCAGGCGAGCTTGCGGCCGAGCTTGAGGACACGCTTGCCGGCGATCACCAGGCGGGCGCGCATTCGCTGCGTTAGCGGCGAGGCAAATTCGGCTTCCTCATCGCTCCCCGTCCGGACGCTGTTCGCCCACACTTCGTTGCGCGTGATGTGGAGCCCACCTTTACGACCGCGCGGCTTGGGCGTGCCCGCCAGCACGCGGGCGTTGCCAATCTGGTTGTTGCGGCGCTGCGGCGCATCCAGCCCGCAGATAACTCGCAAGGGCAAAACAGGCACCCCTGCCTTGCGCTGCACCTCCTGAAGATCGAGCCCCATGCGAATGTCATCATAGGACACGCCTTCGGCCTGTAACGCCTCGATCACTGATCCTGCCGGTCGGGCAGGCGATTGCAGGGTAAGCTCCATCGTTCGTCCCCTCAGGTGAGAGGCCGTCAGCAGGCAAAACTCATCCGTGGCACGAAGCACGCACCCTTGAAGGAATCTTCAAATCCGGCTAGAAGGGGGGTGTTGAGAGCGCCTAACGGCCACCTTGCATCGTCGCCAAACGATGCCTTCTAACCTCTCGGGTGCCCGGCCTTCGTGCCGGGCATTTGTTTATGTGCTCACAGCCCATCCTTTCTGTGCATTGAGCGCTCGGCCAACCGGCCGCTGATTGCGAAGATGATTAATGCCAGTGGCAAGGGATGTGCGGAAGCACCAGAAACTCGTGCTTTCGCGGACCAATGCCGGAAAAAGCTCGTGCTTTCGCGGACCAATGCCCTGCACCTTCGTGCTTTTGCGGACCTTTGGTTCGTGCTTTCGCGGACCAATTCGCTCAAAACCTGCCCTCGGCGCCGAATCAACCGTCCGGCGTCTGCCGGTCAGCACGTCGGCTCCGAGTTTTTCGGCAAAATCGTGACTTTGGTGAGCCCCGCGCGGCGTCCTGGACGCTTTGCCTCTGTATTGACGGCACTTTCGCTCATCGTGATCCGGTAGTCCGGGATCGTATCCTCATCCGCGATCTTTTTGAGCGCGTGCCGAAAATGCTTGAGGGAGTTCTGATAGCCGAGCTGAAGCCGCAGCTCCTCAATATCCATTTCGACCGGCCCTGGCGCGCAGCTCGCGCGGGCGACCTCGTAGAGACGCCGCTCAACGGGACCGATCTGGAAATAGGTGGGCGAATAGCCCAGAACCTCACGGTCGCGCAGGATCGCGCGGTAGAGCCAATCACACAGACGGACCCTGACGGCCTTGAGCCGCTGATCCCCAGATTTGGTCTTGGTGTATTGTAGCCGGGCCTCGGAGAGCCAGGAGAAGAAGCCGGTCTCGCCTTCACCTCCTGCCTCAATATTCGTTTTAATCTGAGTGCCTTGCAGGCGCTCCAGCGCGTCGGAAAGCCGCGTGTAAGATCGCGAAGAGCTGTTCACGCCGGTCACGCGAAACAGGTCGTGTGCGGTAAAATAGAAGTCCTGCGAGACGGGCTCGCCGGCATCGGATTTTGCCGCCAGCAAGCTGGCGATGTAGAGCAGAACTTCCTTGTCGTAGATGGTTGCAACACCGCGAGGGCCGGGGCCGATCTCGATCGAAACCGTATCGGTCTTGTAGACCAGCGACTTTTTCCAGGCCGTCTTGGTCAGCGCGAAGAAAGGGTAGGCCATCAGCGATCGCTCGCCGCGCACCTCGGTCAGAAGCGGACTATCGAGCGAAAACAGCTCGCCCTGACTCTCGGCACGCCCGTTCATGGCGCCACCACGCAATTATTGGTCCGCGAAAGCACGAAGTTTTGCTCCAGATTCGTGCTTTCGCGGACGAATGGCGCGCAGACTGCACGGGTCGCCGCACCATGAAACAAATATGGAGCCCAGGCGGTCATGGCTTTGGAGCCTCGATCAACTCAAGCTGGACTGGCGGGTTTGACAGATCATGCCCAACCTCAGCGAACACCATTTCGAAGGCAGAGCCAAGGCTCAGGTTGCGGAAGCGCTTCTGGATTTCCTTGACGTAATCGACCAGCTCGATGGCGATAATCGGCGAGATCCAGCGATAGACCGTATCGGGGGAGCTGGCCGCACGCTGCACATAGTGGTCGAGGCTGACCGTTACGCTCGCCTTGCGAATGATGCGTGCAACGATGGCGTCACGCGAACGCAGCCGGTATTCCTTCTTGAGCCTATCGATCTGCTGGATCGTCGCTTCGGAGACCGCCATGTTAAGGTTCCGGTTTCCCGTCGCATAAAGCTCCGCCCGCTGCTGCTGTACCAGCTCCTTCATCGTTAGGCCGGGAGTCTTGGGTCGGGGACGTGCCATGGCTGAAGAGTAATCGCCATGCGGCAAGCTTGTCAATTTACGGCAGGCGATTCGCTGTAAATTAATTTATGCTGCAAGATGGGAAGCTGGCGCTTATGTTAAGCATACTTTCCGCCGCCTCAGACCTAGGGGCGCAGTTTAACCGAGTACCCGATGGCCAAATTTTTGCGTCTGGATGATGTGGTCCAGCCCGCCGCTATCCTGTTCGGCGCGCGCCTCAAAAAGCGTCGAGAAGAGCTTGGTTTGACGCAAGCACAACTCTTTGAGCAAACCGGGATCACGACCGCCTATATCTCTCAGATCGAACGGGCGCAGGCCAATCCAACCCTCGATATGATGGTTAAGCTGGCGCAGGCCGTTGGCCTTGAGGCGTGGGATATGATCCGCCCCGAGAACGAGAATCAGAACGAAAAATAACAAGATAAGCCGAATATTTTTCGGGACGAACTCGTTTGCGACAGCATCGCAACAAGCATTAGTCTCCGTCCAACAAAAACATGGTCGCAAACTTGGCTGGCGCAACGCCGCAGCGACGAGGTGTGAATGTGACGGATGGGACAACACTGCGCCACAGATTTGGCAATCGGGTCGCCAAGACCCTCGCCGATTTGGGCCTTACACCTTCGGATTTGGCGGCCAAAAGCTCGCTTCCCGTGGGCAGAATTGAGAATATCCTGAAAGGCCAGTTAGCCCGCATCACTCTCAGAGATATGGCCCTGATCGCCAGCGTCCTGGGCACTCCCCTTGCCAATCTCATGATCCCGATCGAGGCCGCCATCGCGTTCGAAGCGTTCGAGATAGCCGAATAGGGTTGATCGGCCGATCCCCAATTCCTTCGCGACAATGGAAGCTGTCACCCCTGGCTCAGCCATACGGGCACGGATCAAGGGGATCTGCTCAGGGGTCAAAACCGGACGACGCCCTTTTGAGCCGCGCTCGGTTGGATGCGTCTTGAGGCCATGGATATGCCGGTAGTGTCCATCCAGAGCATCGATCAACAGATGGCTGCCTGTTTGCCCGGCCTCGATAACCAGTGGCGGGCTCGCCAACTCGATGTCGACCCCCGCCTGCAACAATTTGGAAAACGAGCGGACCAGCATGTCGGTGGAGAGGCCCAGGCAGTTGAGCGCATGGATCTTGATCCGATCGCCAGCCTGAAGAGGCGATCCAGCCTGGGCAAGCAGATCGGCCAATTGGCTAAAGCTCCGGTGCTCCGCGACAACAACAAAATCGTCCGGGTCAACCTGGGCTTTCTGTTCTTCGATTGTCGCCGATCCGGGTGTCTCGGCGAGAAAAGCAACAATAGTCAATCGTGGAGCCTCATAGCAGCGCGAACCTAGCAACAGTCAGCCTCGCGGATTTGCCAACCTTCTAAGCGAGACACGCTGGTCCATCAACATGGGGAGCCGCCCTTCAAACCTGGCTCATTTTCAATTGATCCGTTCCTCGCCACGGATCGCCGAAGCCTCTTGCAATGTGGGTCCATATCGTTCATTTGTTTATCTGGACTCATGAACGGGGCAATCCGATGCTTCCAGCGGGACTCATGGCCAAGGCAATTCACCTCTGCGCAGCAGGGCTGAGCACGGCCACATTACAGCCGGAAAACAGCGAAAACTTGTACGCCGTCGTCATTCACTCCGGCGCTCAACTCCTTCACCAACCTGACAATTCCGCTGATGCGCAAGCAACGGTGCGCGATCTTCTGGCGCTCGGGGCGGATTTCGACGCTGGACCGCTGGCCATCAATGGACGCGACTTCGCCAGCTACGGCGTCACGTCGGCATCTGTTTTCGATCCGTGCGCCTTGAGCCATGTCGATGATGCACCGGGGTCGATCGCCGCAAGCAGCACCCCCACCGTCTCGACGATCGCCGCGCTGGTCCATCAAGCCTTCGGTGCCCGCATCACCGACACCCTGCGCCCAGTCAACGCCAGCTATGGGGCGCTCCATAGCTGGCACAAGGTCGGCCAGGCCGTCGATTTCGTGCCGGCAGGCGGCGTGCTCTCGATCACGCGCGCGCAAATCCGCGCACTGATGGCCGCTCGCGGCATTCGCCTGCTCGAACTGCTCGGGCCGGGTGATCCCGGCCACTCCAACCATTGGCACGTCGCCTTCGCCCGGCCTGGTCAAGTCATCGACCATATCCGTCAGCAGGAGGGCGATGAGGACTGGATCGTCGCACCAACGTCAGATGGCGCGGTTCCCACCACCACACTGGCAAACGCAGATGCGCCAACCGCGCCCGTATCCGCGCCGTCTCTCACGGCCAAAGCTCCGCCCCACTGGGATGTGTTCGCCTTGGCCCAATGGCGCGCTGGCCATGGAGGTGGATCATGATCGTGAGATGTTTGAGCCGTTGGACCGGCGGCCTGGGTGCAGTCACCTTCCTGGGTGCCGGATTGGCGAGCTTTGCCGCGCCTCAACCGGCCCGTGCTTCCGATTGGGGCTGTCAGGTCATTCTCTGTCTGGCCACACCAGGTTCGCCGACCACCTACGCACAATGCGTCGCGCCCATCACCAAACTCTGGAGGACGCTTGCCTTTGGTGGCTCCTTCCCGACCTGCACGGAAGGCGGCGTAGGAACATCGACCCGCAAGATCCGCGACGGCTATCAGTTGCAGGTCGCCACCCCTGACGGTTCGGTGAGCAGCTATACGGTCAACACCAAGACCCAGACCATCACCAACACCAGCCCCACGGTGGCGCCATGATCTATGCGCTGGCTGCCATCGCAGAACTGGCGCAGCGCTGCGCGCCTGAAATCGCCACAGAAGCGGTTGTACCGCTGGTCATGACCGAAAGCGGTGGCGATGACCTGCGGATCAACGTCAACAAAGGGCCGCGTGTCCAGGCGACGACAATCGCGGAGGGTGCGGCGCTGGTCCGCCGCTATATGGCCGCCGGCTACACGGTCGATGTCGGCCTTGCTCAGGTCAACTCTGCCAATTTCGCGCGTCTGGGTGCCAGCATCGAGCAAGTCTTTGATCCCTGCACTAACCTTCGACTTGCCTCCCGCATCCTGCAAGACAGCTACGCGCTGGCAAGCCGCAGTTATGGGGGGCTCGATGCCATTTCGGCGACCTATTCCCTGTACAACACGGGGTCGCTGACACGCGGGCTGCGCAATGGCTACGTCCGCCGCGTTTGGGCCAATGCCATTGCCGCAGGGGCCGTCACCACATCCCCTCCCCTCCCCGTGGCGCCAACGGCCGAAATCGGTGCCAAGAGCGCCCCAGCCTCACAGGCAAGCGGCACCGAGGCATGGGTCGTGGGGCAGGTCACTTCGGGCGTCGAGGTGTTCAAATGAGCGAGACCAACAGCATAGCGCCCACCAGCGAGGAGAGGCCGCAGGCCCCGGACAAGCGCCCTGCCTTCGACATTCCCGAGGATCTGGCCAATCGCTATCAGATACGGGTCATTGAGGGGCCGGCCGAGGGCGAGCGCCGGATCGGCATGTTCATCGGCGGTGACACTGCCGCCCCTGCCCTGGAAATCACGCAGGAGAGGATCGTGGCCCGCCGCGAAGATCGCGAGACGATTGCCGGCCTCGTCCAGCTCGCCCGTCATAATGGCTGGGAGAAGATCGATGTCGAGGGATCCCCCGAATTTCGCAAGGGCGTCTGGGAAGCAGCCTCGCGTGAAGGCCTGACGGTCGGCGGCTACGAACCCAGCTTTGTCGAACGCGAGCGCATGGAAATCCTGCGCCGAGAAGAGGCAGAGCGACGTGAGCGGGAAGCAGCGCGCCAGCGCAGCGAAGAGACCGCGGCGCGTGCGGTCGATACAGCGGCGGAGGTCGCCGGCACAGCCGAGCGCGAAGCCGCAAAAGCAGAACCCAACGCGATCGCTCGCGACGGCCGCGACATCGCTGGTTCGCAGGTCGAACCCGCCACGCCGGTAGAAGACCGGGCAACACTCGAACGCGCCTTTGAGCGCAGCATCAAGGCCCTCGAACAGGCTGGCGATCCACGCGCCGTCATGATGCGGGAAACCGCTTCGGCGCTGGTCGAGGAAATCTACGGGGAGCGGGACAAGCAGGCTTCTATCAGCCCCGTTCCCGCACAGTCTCGGCCCCATGATGCCGATGCGCGCCACCCTGCATCACAGGAAGAGGCAAAGCGCCCAGAACACGAAGCGTTGGCCGACCTCTTTCTCAACGGCTCGGCCCAAACCATTTCCGCTGATCCCAGGCTCGCGCGGGCGCGCGAGGCACAAGAGGTCATGGAACTTCATATCGCCGAGGTGTTCCCCGGCGATCCCACCGGCCAGGCGGCTGCCAATCTCGAAAGCCGCCAAATGATCTCGGACGTGCTGCGGCGCGGCCTTGATGTCTCGGTTCGTGAGCCGACGCCTGTTCGACAGATCGAGCCAGTCCAGCCCCCAGAATTGGAAAGGTGAACAGCCATGAAGATGCTTTCGATTGCCTCCCGCCACACCGCCCGGCAGATCCTTACCGATCAGCGCGCGCGCCAGATCATTGGCCTTGCCGGTGCGCTCGCCCTTGTTTCGCTGGCACAGCCGGCCTTGGCCGATGGCACCTCGATCGAGACGGGCCTTTCCACGATCAAGTCATGGATGACGACCGTGGCCTCCGTGGTCGGCATCATCGCCATCATGGCCGTTGGCTATGCCAAGCTGACCGGCCGAATGGATTGGGGAAAAGCCGTCACTGTGCTGATCGGCATTGGTATCATCTTCTCTGCCTCCACCATCGTTGGCTGGATGGGCGGGTCGAGCAGCTAAGATGGACAAGATCGCCGAGGATAAGGTGTTTCTCGCCCTCACCCGGCCATCGGTGTTCATGGGATTGCCGCTTGAGGCGATCCTGCCGATCGTCATGGTCTGCATGGTGTTCTGGGGGGTGATGCACAATCCCTTCTTCCCCCTCGCCATGTTCGGCGCTCTCTACTTCCCGGCGCGCATGGTGGTCCATTACGACTACAACGCATTCCGCCTGTGGGGTCTGTGGTTTCAGACCATCTTCCTGTCCAAAAACCGCAAGTTCTGGGGCGGCGGGAGCTATGCTCCCGTCCGTCTCGGCGCCGGCGTGAAGCGGAAGCACTTCGGCAATGACTAGGTTCCTCCTCAAGCACAAACAGGTCGCCCAGCGCGAGGCCGATGACATCAAGTTCATCCCCTACACCCGCCATGTCGATGACACACTGGTTGCGCTGGAAGATGGCTCGCTGATGCGGATGTACCGCGTGGACGGGCGCCCTTTCGAGACCTGTGACATTGCCGACCTCAACACCTGGCACAACAAGCTCAACATCGCCTGGCGCTCGATCGGTGATGATCGCGTGGCGCTCTGGACCCATCTGGTCCGCACCGCGACCGATCCGGTGCTCGACGGCCAGTTTCATTCGGATTTCGCAAGGAAGCTCCAGGATCGCTACGCCGAGCGGCTGAAGGACAAGGTGCTCTACCATAACGAGTTTTATGTGAGCATCATCGTGCGCCCCTCGAACATGGCCGGCGATCAGATCTCGCGCCTGTTCGGCAAGCGTCAGCCCGGTGCCGAAATCGACGAACGCGCCCTGGCGATCATGGCTGACAAATGTCGCGACTTCGAGAGCCTGCTGGCCGACACGAACCCCCAGCGCCTGTCGCTCTATGAGCATAATGGCGTCCTGTTCTCGCAGCCGATGGAAGTTCTGCATTTCATCCTGACGGGCGATCGTATCCGCGTGCCCTTGGTGAGTGGACGACTCGGCCAGGCCCTCTACAGCTCGCGCATCGTCTTCGGCCGGGAGGCGGCTGAAATTCGCCTGCCCGACAAGAGCCATTTCCTCGGCATGTTCGGCGTGCGCGAATATGTCGCCAGCACGCGCAGCGGCCAGTTCAACAGCCTGCTGACGCTCGATTTCCCCTATGTGCTCACGCAAAGCTTCGCGCCGCTGGTCAAGTCCGTTGCCAGCGAGCGCTTCACCAAGAAATACAAGCAGATGGTGTCCTCCGACGATGCCGGTGTCAGCCAGGCCGAGGAGCTGCTGGACGGCGTTGACGATCTGATGGCCAACCGCTTCGTCATGGGGGAACATCACTTGTCGATCGCCGTCATCGACGATGATCCGCGCCGGTTGCTCGATCGCCTGTCGATCGCCCGCGCGGCCGCCGCCGATACCGGCATGGTGATGGCGCGCGAGGATGTCGCGCTGGAAGCCGCCTTCTGGGCGCAGCTTCCCGGCAATTTCAAGCTGCGCGCCCGGCCTGCCGTCATCAACAGCCGCAATTTCGCGGCTTTCAATCCCTTCTATACCTTCCCGGCGGGTCGCAAATCCGGCAACCATTGGGGCGAGGCGGTGACGCTGCTCAAGACGCGCGCTGGCTCGTCCTTCTGGTTCAATTTCCACCGGGCCGACATCGGCCATACCCTCATCATCGGGCCGACTGGCGCCGGCAAGACGGTGCTGCAAAACTTCCTGCAAGCCCAGCTCGAAAAGACCGGGGCCAAGCAGGTGTTCTTCGACAAGGATCGCGGCGCGGAAATTTTCGTGCGCGCCTGCGGCGGCACCTATCTGACCCTCCGCAATGGCGAGCAAACCGGCTTTGCCCCGCTCAAGGGTTTGGAACCAAGCCATGACAACATGGCCTTCCTGCGTCGCTTCGTCCGCGTGCTGGTGCGCCGCGAGGGCCGTCCCCTGTCAGTCGCCGAAGAACGGCTGATTGACGAAGGCCTCGATGCCGTGATGCGCCTGCCGGCAGCGTCCCGCTCGATCGGGGCGCTGCGCGAGATGCTGGGCCATGCCGATGCCGAAGGGATCGGCGCCCGGCTCGAACGCTGGTGCCTGGGCGGCCCAATGGGCTGGGCCTTCGATGGTCAGGTCGATGAAGTGTCGATGGCCGCACGCTTCGTCGGCTTCGACATGACCGATTTCCTCGAAAATCCCGAAATCCGCACGCCCATTATGCTTTACCTTTTCCACCGCGTCGATGATCTCCTCGATGGTCAACGTGTCGTCGTGGACATCGACGAGTTCTGGAAGGCTTTACAGGATGAAGCCTTCAGCGCTTTCGCGCAGGATGGGCTCAAGACCTTCCGCAAGCGCAACGCCTTCATGGTCTTCGGCACCCAGTCCCCGGCAGACGCGCTGCGCTCCCCCATCGCCCATTCGATCATCGAGCAAACCGCGACCAAGATCCTCCTGCCCAACTCGGACGCCAAGCGCGCCGATTATTGTGATGGCCTGGGCCTCACCGAAGCGGAATATCGCCTGATCCGGGAGGATCTGACGCCGGAAAGCCGCTGTTTTCTGATCAAGCAGGGCAACACCTCGATCGTCGCCAAACTCGACCTGGGCGGCATGGGCGATGAACTCTCGGTGCTGTCGGGCCGCGCCGAAACGCTGGCCGTCATGGAGGCGGCCATCGCCCGCGCCGGGACCGATCCCGCCGCCTGGCTCCCACTGTTCTACGCCAATGAGAGGAGAAGCTGAGATGAAGGTGCCATCCATCATGTCGCTGGTGATCACGCCGATCGCTTTCGCCCTGCCCTCACCGCCAGCCAGTGCGCAGGGCATCCCCGTCTATGACAGCTCGAACTACCTTCAAGCCCTGTCGACCGTTTCCAACACGCTCAAGATGGTCCAGCAGGGCGAGACGGCGATCGCGACCGCCAACACCCAGCTGCAATCCTTGCAGAAGCTCACCAACGTCAATTCGGTAGCCACCAGCCTGATCGATTCCTCAGTGCGCAATATCCTGCCCACCACCACGATGGACGCGACCACCTTGCTGTCAGGCGACCTGACGAAGCTGGGCACGCTGGGCACTCAGGCGTCGCAGATCCAGTCGCGCTACACCATCTCGGCCTCGACCTCCTCCAGCACCGACGCGGCCTACAATCAGGCACTGAAAGACGCCACCGGCTCGGCCGCCACAACCGCGGCGTTGGGGGCTAACACGCTTTCGATCACCCAGACCCGTATGCAGGGCCTCGATCAGCTCCGCACCCAGCTCAACAGCGCCAAAGACCCAAAGGATGTCATGGACCTTCAGGCCCGGATCGGGGTCGAACAGGCCCAGCTTCAGAACGATCAGATCAAATTGCAGGCGATCCAACTGGCACAGGCCGGTCAGAGCCAACTCGCGATCTCGACCGCTGAAACCAGCGCCGCGCGCAATGCCAGCAACTTCTATGACACCAACACCCTGAGGAAATAATCCATGCGCAAAATCTCCGCCCTGTGCCTCGTCCTCGCGATGTGCGGCTGCCAGCAAAAGCAGTCGGTATCTGTCCCCACGACCGATCAGCTCATGGCCGATGGCCAGCTCCTCAAGGCTTGGCAGGGAAAATGTGACACCGGCGAATACAGCCAGCTCCCCGCCGCGCAGAAGGACAACATGTGCTTCACGACGCGCGAGGCGGCCCGCTCGCTCGCGGTCAAGAAGATGAACGGCCTCTAAGCCACCGCCCAGACCCCCATCCGCGAGGTTTCCACCATGGCCACCGACTCCGTCAATCTCATGGTCCTCTTCACGACCATGTATAGCTATGTCGAAACGGCGATTGACTCGGCTGTGTCGAGCTTCGGCTCAGGGCTGGTCAGCTTCGTGGCTGCGCCATTGGGGGTCGCCGCCACCATCTATTTCCTGCTGCTCGGCTTTGCCGTGCTGCGCGGCGCAATCCAGGCCCCCTTGCGTGAACTGGTGTATCAGGCTGGCAAGGTCGGTTTCGCCATCGCTGCGGCCAGCGCGGTCGGCTACTCCACCTTCGTCGTCAACATCGCGACCAATCTGCCGCAACAGATCATTTCGGCCGGATCGGGCACTGCGGTGACGAACCC
Organism: Novosphingobium sp. IK01; assembly: GCF_033242265.1. Taxonomy (NCBI): domain Bacteria; kingdom Pseudomonadati; phylum Pseudomonadota; class Alphaproteobacteria; order Sphingomonadales; family Sphingomonadaceae; genus Novosphingobium; species Novosphingobium pituita. Next base: position 100,074 of record NZ_BTFW01000002.1, read on the forward strand.
CGGCACGATCTTTGACACCTATGTCTCGGACACGGGAAAGCTGGCTTCGCGGATGGAAAAGCAGAACGCCGCCATTCAAGCCATGCCGTCGCAAGGCATCACTGATTTTCGCACACCGCTGATCCAGCTTCGCGCCGCTCTCATCACCTATGCCTGCATTGCCGTGCTCTACATCTTTGCCTTCCTCTCGGCGGCGGTGGGCTTCTGCATCATCATCTTTGCCAAACTGGCCGTCTCGATCTGCGTCGCGCTGGCACCTCTCGCGCTGGCCTGCCTGCTGTTCAACTCCTCGCGCTGGCTGTTCGACGGGTGGCTCAAGCAGACGGCCAATTACATCCTGCTGATGGTCGTGATGGCGATCATGACCAAATTCATCACCGGGCTTCAGGAAGCCTCGATGGACGGCATCATTGGCGCGATCGGCGACGGCTCGAACTTCATCCAGACCGAGGGCACATTTTCCGAACTCAACACCGGCATGATGATCGTCGCCACCATCTCGTGCTGCGCGATCTACATCGTCGGCACGATCTTCTTTTTCCAGTCGCCCTCGATCGCCTCCGGCGTTGCCGGCGGGGCGTCTTCGGGCGGCCATGCTTTCCTGCAAACCGGCATGAACCTCGCCGCGAACCGGCTGATGTTCCGCCGCCTGACAGGCGCGAGCGGGCGCGGCGGTGGTGCTGGCGCCAGCGGCGGCACCGTCTCGCGCTCCACGGGGACCAGCGGATGAACCCGCCCGAA
>NZ_BTFW01000003.1 GCF_033242265.1 Novosphingobium sp. IK01
GGCGCTGGCCCCCTTGGCCAGGGCATAGAACCCCTGCATCGCTTCGGGCTGGGCCTTGCGAAGCTGGGCCGTGTAGGCCGAAATATCAGCGGTGATCGCGCGGTAGTCCTTGGCCATTTGCTCTCTCCTCGATGCGGGCATATTGTCAATTCACATTTTCATGATATGAGAAAGGCGTGAATTGTAAAGCCCCCATCCCAGCCCCCACCGACGACGAACTGGCCCGGAGCGCGCCCGTGGCCGCCGCCTTCCTCAAGGGGCTGGCCAGCCCGCAGCGGCTGATGATCCTGTGCTGCCTGAACGAGGGCGAACGCCGCGTGGCCGACCTGATCGCGGCCACCGGCATGGCCCCGACCTCGATGTCCCAGCATCTGGCCCGGCTGAAGGACGAGCGGATCGTGAAAGTCCGCCGCGACCACCGCACGCTCTGGTATGCCATCGACCACCCCGCCACGCGCGACGTGATGGCCGCGCTCCATCACCATTTCTGCGCCGACACCACGGGGGAGACAAGCCGCGCACAGGATGGCATGGGGGCCGGATAAGGCCCGTTTGCGGCTGAATTTCAGGCTGATTGTTTCCATGTCCGGTATGTCTCCCCTCACCCTCCTGCACACGTCCGACTGGCATCTGGGCCACGAGCTCAACGGCCACCCGCGCGAGGAGGAGCATCGCCACTTTCTCGACTGGCTCCATGCGGTCATCGGCGAACACGGGGTCGATGCGCTGGTCGTCACCGGCGACATCTACGACGTGGCCAATCCGCCGGTCTCGGCCATGGCGCGGCTCTATGGGTTCCTGCACCGGCTCTGCGCGGCCTATCCCGCCCTCGACATCGTGATTCTGGGCGGCAACCACGACAGCGCGATGCGGATCGACCTGCCCGGCGCGCTGCTGGGCACGGGCCGCGTCCATTTCGCGGGGGCCATGCCCAGAACCAATGGGCCGCGCACGGACGGCGCGCCCGATCCGGAAAAAACGCTGATCCCCCTGACCAACAGCGATGGCGCCATCGCGGCATGGCTGGCTGCCGTGCCGTTCTGCCGCCCGGTCGATCTCGGGCGCGAAAGCCTCGAAACGCTCTATGCCGCCGTACAGGATGCCGGCCTTGCGCGGGCGGGCGATCTGCCGCTGGTGGTGACCGGACATCTCCATGTGGCGGGCGGCGCGGTCTCCGAAATGTCGGAGCGGCGGATCGTCGTGGGCGGCGAGGAAGCACAGGCCCCCACCCTGTTCGATGCGCGCGCGGCCTATGTCGCGCTGGGCCATCTCCACCGCGCGCAGGCGATCACCGGCCCCACGACCATCCGCTATGCCGGTTCGCCGTTCCCGCTCTCGATGGCCGAGCGCGACTATCGCCATTCGGTCGCGCTGGTGCGCCTTGCCGCTGGCGAGCCCGAAACGCCCCCGTCCTGCACGGTCGAGCTGCTGCCGATCCCGCGCCCGGTCGTCTTTCACAGCCTCGGCCCGCTGCCGCTCGACGCGGCGGTGGCGGCCATCGGCGCGCTCGACCTCGACGCCGATCTGCCCCCCGCCCAATGGCCGTTCATCGAGGTGAGCGTGGCCGTCACCGGCCCCGAACCGCTGCTGCACCAGAAAGTGCTGGCCGCGCTGGCCGACCGGCCCTTGCGGCTCGTGCGGCTGCGGCGCCATTTCGTGGCACAGGGCGACCAACTGGAAACCGGCGCAGAGCCGGTCGACCTCGACGATCTCGACCCCGCCGCCGTCTTCGCCCGGCTCTATGCCGACCAGCACGAGGGCGAAGCCCCGCCCGAAGACCTCGCGCAGGCCTTTGCCCGCCTGATGATCGACACCCAGACCACGCAGAAGCCGCGCTGATGCGTATCCAGGCCATTCGCGGCTGCAACCTTGCCAGCCTTGAGGGGGAATTTGCGGTCGATCTCGACAGCGGCCCCTTGGCCGCCTCGGGCCTGTTCGCGATCACCGGGCCCACGGGCGCGGGCAAATCGACCCTGCTCGATGCGGTGTGTCTCGCGCTCTTTGCCGAAATCCCGCGCCTGCGCGCGGCCCCGGCCCGGACCCGTGTGGGTGAAGGGCGCGGGGGTGATGAAGACGGGCTTTCCGCCGGCGACCCGCGCGCGATCCTGCGCCACGGCAGCGGCGAAGGTTATGCCGAAATCGATTTCAGAATGCCCGATGGCGCCACCTATCGCGCGCGCTGGGCCGTGCGGCGCGCGCGCGGCAAGCCGGACGGGGCGATCCAGAACCATACCCATACATTCGAGCGGACCGACCGCCCCGAAAACCTCGGCGGCAAGAATACCCAGACGAAACAGGCCATCGGGCAGGTCATCGGCCTGAGCGCCGAGCAGTTCACCCGCGCGGTCCTGCTCGCGCAGGGCGATTTCGAGGCGCTGATCCGCGCCGACGCCGACGAACGCGCCGCCCTCCTCGAAAAGCTCACCGGCTCGCACATCTATTCGGCGCTGGGCCGCAAGGCTTTCGAGGACAAGCGCGCGTGGACCGAAAAGCTCGACGCGATCACCGCCAAGATCACCGCGCTCGAAGGCCTCACCCCTGACGCGCGCGAAGCCGCGCAAGCCTGTTTCGACGCCGCGCGCGACCATCACCACGCCTGCCAGACCGGCCTCAAGGCCCTCGAAGACCGGCAGGCCCTGCTCGCCACGCGCGACCGCCTCGCCCAGGCCGCCCGGCGCGCGCAAGAGGCCTGCACCGACGCGCAAGCGGCCATCGCCGGGGCCCTCCCCCGGCGCGCTGCGCTCGCCCGCGACCGGCAGGCGCTCACCCTCGAACCGCTCTACAGCCGCTGCCGCGAGGAGGCGGAAGCGCAAACCCGCGCCACAGACGCCCGGCAGGCCGCCGCCCATGCCCTTGCCGAAACCGAAAGCCGCGCCACGGCCAGCGAAACCCGCCACAACGAGGCCCGCGCGGACCACGACGCCCAGACCCTCCACGCCCAAACGCTCAAACCCCGGATCGACAAGGCCCGCCTGCTCGAAGAGCAGATCGCGCAAGCCGCCGGGCAGGCCGAAACCCTCGACACCCGCCGCCGCGACAGCGCCAGGGCCGCCCGCCAGAGCGCGCAGACCCTCGCCACCAGCCAGACCGGCCACGACGAGGCCACCACGCGCCTGAACGCGGTCAAGGCATGGCAGGACGCCAGGGCCGCCCTGCGCCCGCTGGCCGAGCGCGAAAGCGAGATCGCGGCCCTGCTGACCAGCCACGACGCGGCCCGGGCCCGGATCGGCGAACAGGACGCCCGCCTCAGCGCGCTGGCGCAAGCGGTCGAAGCCGCGCAAGAGGCCCGCGACGCCGCGCAAAAGGCCCGGCGCAAGGCCGAAGACCGGCACACCACGGCCCGGACCGCGCTGGCGCAGGCACAGGCCGCCAACACCGGACACCTCGGCGCCGAACACCTCGCCGCCCTCACCACCCGCGCCCAAGCCCTCGCCGCCGCCTTGCTGGCCGATGCCGCCGCCCGGACCGCCCGGCAGCAGGCCGACGAGCGCGCGCAAACCCTTGCCCGCGACGCCCAAACGCTCGCCACGCGCGAGGCCCAGCGCCAGACCCTCGCCACGCAGATCGCCGCCCACGAGGCCGAACGCACCGCCCTTGCCCCCGCCCTCGACGCCGCCCGCGCGCGCCATGAACGCGCCGCGCAAGCCTCCGATCAGGCCGCGCAGATCATGCGCGCGGCGCTCCACGATGGCGAGCCCTGCCCGGTCTGCGGTGCGCGGGAGCATCCCACCGATGCCTTGCAGGCCCTGCTCGGCGACAATCTCGTCGCCGCGCGCGACGAGGCCCGCGCCCTTCAGGACCGCCACGATGCCCTGACCGCCGACATCGCCGCCAAGACCCGGCAGGCCGCCGATCTCGACGAGACCCTGCGCGAGGCCCGCGCCGCCCACGAGGCCCTCGCCCGGACTTGCGCCGCCCTGCACGCGCAAGGCGAAGCGCGCGAGGACGAAGCCCGCGCCAGCGCCGCACGGGCCGATCTCCCCGATGCCCAGCCCGAGGCGCGCGGGCCTGCCCTCGCTGCCCTGAGCAAGGCCAACCAGGCCGAAATCGACGCCGGTCTGGCCGCGCAACGCATGCTGGCCAGCTTGCGCCAGCAACAGGACGCCGCGCGCGCCGCGCTCGATCGGGCCGATGCCGCGCTGGCAGCAGCCGAGCAGACCTTGCGCGACCAAAGCGCCGCGCATCAGGCCACGGCCAGCGAGCAGGCCCAGACCCGCGCCCAGCAAGACCGCTTGGCCGCCGACCTGTCCCACCTGCTGGCCCCCCTCATCGACTGGCAGGCCCTGCCCGATCCGCAAGGCTGGCTGGCCGGGCAGGCGCAGGACTGGCGCGACCGGGCCAAAACCCGCGCCAGCCTCGAACAGGCGCTGCCCGCCCTCGCCGAGGCCCTCGCGCAGGCCCGCCTCGACGACCAGCGCGCGCAGGACGCCGCGCGCGAGGCCGCGCGCGCCCATGCCGAAGCGGACACCCGCCTTGCCGGCTTGCGCACCGACAATGCCGCCCTGTTCGAAGGCACCGCCTTCGCAGGCGCCCTTGCCGCCAAAATCGAAGCCGATCTGGCGGGCGAGGACCAGCGCCTCGCCAGCGCCCGTCAGGCCGCGCAAGCCGCGCAGGCACAGGCCTTGCAGGATCTCGCCGCCGCCCGCACCCGCGCCGAAGAGGCTGAAAAACGCCTGACCGGGGCACGCGACGCCCACACCGCCGCCCGCGCCCGCTTCGAGGACGCCCTGGGCCAAACCGAACTCCCCCCCGAAACCGTCGCCCGCGTGGCCGCCGCCGGGCGCGAGGCCCTCGACCGCGAGGAGGACGCCCTGCGCGCGCTCGACACCGCCCTTTCAGAGGCCCGCGCCGTCGCCACCCAGCGCGAAAACGATCTGGCCGCCTTCGAGGCCGCCGAAGGCCCCGCGCTGGCCGAAGCGCTCGCCCAAGCCCTCCAATCCGGCCCCGATGGCCTCGCCCGCGCGCTCGAAGCGCAAGCCGCCGCACTCGCCCTTGCCGCACAGGCGCTCGACGAGGCGCGCCTTGTCCTGCGCCGCGACGACGACGTGCGCGAACGCACCGCCGCCCTCCACAAGGACTATGCCGCCACCGAGGACAAGGCGCGCCTCGCCCTCCAGCTCGGCAGCCTGATCGGCGACCGCGAAGGCCGGATTTTCCGCAAATATGCGCAAGGGCTGACCCTCGACCGCCTGCTCGAACACGCCAATACCCGCCTTGCCGAACTCAAGCCGCGCTACCAGCTCGAACGCGGGCGCGGCGGCGACATGGTCATTCAGGTGATCGACAACGACATGGCCGGGCAAGTGCGCGGCATTCACAACCTCTCGGGCGGCGAGCGCTTTATGGTCAGCCTTGCGCTCGCGCTGGGGCTGGCCGAAATGTCGACCACGCGCGGGGTCAGGATCGAAAGCCTGTTCATCGACGAGGGCTTTGGCGCGCTCGATCCGGTCAGTCTGGGGCAGGCGCTCGCCCTGCTCGACCAGCTTCAGGCCAGTGGCCGCCGCGTGGGCGTGATCAGCCATGTCGAGGAGCTGAAGGAACGCATCGCCGCCAAGATCGAGATTACCCCCACGGGCCGGGGCACGAGCCGCCTTGCCGTGGTGGAAGGATAAACCAGCCCTACCGCCACGACCTGTCGTCGCGCGGCAGGCGGGCATGGTCGTCTACCACCGTGATGCGGTGCGGCAGGTCCGCGCCCCAGCGCCACAGCACGAGGTTGCGATCCTCCGCCCCCGCGCGAAAGGCGAAGCTGGGCACCACGATGCCCGCCGCGCCCTGCCCGATCAGCCGCTCGGCCAGAAGCCAGCTGGGCGGGGCAATCCCGCGATCGGCCAGATCCTCCCACGCGCAGGACAAATCCGCCGGGCCCACGCCAAGGGCCGCCAGCGTGGCGGGGGCGGTCAGGTCGAGAATGCCGCTGCAATCGATATGATAACTGCACAGTGTCAACGGTTGCGCCTTGAAGGCAAAACCCTGCTGCGCTTCGAGCCAGGCCGTTTCCATCCGCAACGCGGTATAGAGCGCGGGCCGTCCGGGCTGGTTGAAGCGGCCGCCATGGCGGCTCGCCCCTTCGCCCGAAAGCGGATCGAAAGCCCAGCGCGGATGATGCCCGCGAAAGACCGTCGTGCGCAGATGAAGAAACGGCAGATATTCAGGCGCCACGGTCAGGCAAATCCGCCCTCGGCAATCCGGCTCAGATAGCGCTTCACCGCCTCGCCCCGCCCGGCATGGACGAGGTCTTGCGCGGTCAGATCGCCGAACGAAGGCAGGGCCTGCGAGCGATACCAGGCAAAGGCCGCCAGTTCGGAGCCCGCCCAAGGCAGCACCCGGTTGATGATCTCCACCACATCGCGCAGCCGCTTTTGCGTCGCGGGCGAGGCCACGCGGCTCTGCTTCGAAACGCTGTCGCGCGAGAGGCCGAGCGCGCTGGCCAGTTCGGTCTTGGTGATCCGCAACCGGCCCGAGAGCACGTCGGGCGAGAGCGGCCCGGCCTGCCCCGCCACGTCAGAGAGAAATGCCGATGCCATAACGCCTCACCATATGCCCTTTCCAAGGGGCATTATATGAGGCGCGGCACGCCATTTCAAGCCAGCCCCCTCACTCCAGCTTGAGTTCGACCCGCGAGGTGCCCTGCCCGTCGCTCACCGCAAGGTCAGTGGCCATGAAGACCCGCTCGGGCGCGATCGTGCTGCCGGTCAGCAGCGCATCGCGCACCGCCGTCGCCCGCGCCGCGCCCAGCTTCGCCAGTTCGGCGTCCGAAGGCAGCCAAGCCTGCCGCAACGCGGTGCGCAGCCAGTCGATTTCAGCCAGCTTGCGCCGCTCGCCCTCACTCGGGCCCTTGGCCGCGCCATCGGGCGCGGGGGCGGTCTTGTCGAAGGCAGGGGGAACCGGCTTCTTGCCCAGCTTGACCCGGTAGAGCGTCCTGAGCCGGTCGAGCAGGTCGTTCGGCTTGAGCGTTGCGACATCGGCCGCAGCCCCGCTCTTGGCCTCCTTGGCCATCAGCGCGGCATTGATCCGCTTGTCGGCCATGGCGATCGCATCGGCCTTGGTGCCCATCCCGGCGGGGATGACCAGACGCAGATCCTCGCGGTCCTGCAAGGCCTTGGACAGCGACGACAGGGCCGCCCCCGCCCCTTCGGGCAGATCGGCCGAGCCGAGCGCGAAATCGACATAGCGGGCCTTTTCCGCGCCGCTGAAGATCGAACCCAGCAGGCGGAAGGGCGCGGTGATCGCCTTTTCGATGACATTGCCGATGATCTGCCAGATGATCGGCCCGATGCGGAACTTGGGATCGTCGAGCGAACCGGTCACCGGCACGTCGAGCTTGATCACCCCGTTCTTGTCCTTGAGCAGCGAGGTCGCAAGCCGGACGGGCAGCGGCACCTTGTCCTTGCTCTGGGTGGCGCTGCCCCATTTGAGCTGGTCGATCACGACATGGTGCTGGGCATCGAGCGCGCGGTTCTCGATGCGATAGGCAAATTCCGCCGTAAGCTTGCCCCGCGCGATCGCATAGCCCGCATAGCGCCCCGAATAGGGGTTGAGCACGGGCAGTTCGATGTTTCGGAACGAAGCATGCATGTCGGTCTGGCGGTCATAGCCGAACGGGTCCATCGACCCCTTGATCGTCGCGGGCGAGAACCGGTCGCCGACATAGCCGCCCAGATCGATCTGCGCGACCGCGCCCGGCGCATTGGAGATGTTGCCCAGCGAGCCGTGCAGATTGTCGACCTGAACCTCGAAATTGGGCTGGATCGAATAGTCGGCAAAACCCATCGTCCCGCCTTCGACATCGAGGCGGTTCATCTTCACCCGGAAAGCCGGGGCCGCCGTGGTCGAAGCGGCCGGGGCCGCTATGGCCACCTTGGCCGCAGCGGGTGCGGGCGCGGGCTGGCCTGACGGAGCGGTCTGGCCGGGCTGGGCCACCGTCTGGGCCGACTTGTCCCCGGTGGACAGCGCGGTGAAGTTGAACACCCCGTCGGGCAGGATTTCCACCCGGCCCAGCGGCCCCACCAGATGGCCGCGCGCCACCGTCACGCTGCCGGGCGCATAGTCGATGCCCGCAAGCGCAAAGCGGCGCCACGCCACGAAGGGATTGTTGGTGGCCGTTTCGACGACGGACAGGTCGTCAATGCTCGCATCCCCTTGAAAACGCGCGTTTTCCATCTGCGCCGTGGTCAGTTTCACCCGCCCTGCCCCGCCCAGCGTGACCGAACGCAGATCGAGCCCGTCCAGATGGGGCAGATAGGGCCGGATCAGGGCCAGGGTCAGGTTGCCCAGCTTGACCGCCATGTCCACCTGCCCGCTTGCAGGCACATAGGCCCCCTCGCCCCCGATGCTGGCCGCCTGCCCCTTTCCCGGCGCCGAGAGGCGCGCATTGAAGGCAAGGGTGATCGGCCTTGCAAGGTCGGTGCCCAGCGTGCTGGCGGTGAGCGTGGCGGGGGCCACTTCGTACCGCGCGGCGGGCGAGACCGTGCGGTCCTCGAACCCGATGCGGGCCTCGCTCACGCGGGCCGATCCCAGTTCGACATTCCAGGCGGGGGCTTGCGGGTCCGCCGGGGCACTGGCCCTGGGCATCATCCGCATCAGGTCGATGGCCCCGCTGGCCTCGCGCCGCAGGGCCAGCGAGGGCCGGTCGATGGTCAGGCTGCCCACCTGAAGGCTGTGCGCGGCATAATCGAAGCGGGCATCGGCCACGTCCACTTCGGGCAGCCGGATCGGGCTGCCTGATGGGGGCGCAATGCCGATGCCCGAAAGGTTCAGGCCGGGAACGGTGGCCTGAAAGCCCATGGCCCCGCCCGGATTGGCGCTGCGATATTCGAGCGCGGGGATCGCGGTCCGGGCGCGGTCGATCGTCACCAGACCGTTGAACAGCGTGGGCTTGCCCGCAAAGGCGATCTTCTCGAAGGTCACGTCCGGCACTTGCGCGGACAGGCGCACCGCGCCCTTGGCATAGGTCAGCGCGTAAGCCCCCCGGAAACTGGCCGCGCCACCCTTGAGCGTGAGCGGCAGATAGCCACCGAGGAAGTCCTGCACCGTACGGGCTTGCAACCGGGTGATCGCCAGCGTGCCGCGCGAGCCGAGCGGGGCGAGCGAGACCGTGCCCTTCCAGGCCAGTTCCTCGTCGTTGTCGCTGCGTGCATGGAGCGTGAAGGCGCCCCCCTTCCCCCGTGCGGTCTCGAAATCGTTGAGGGTGAACGTGAGCGGGGCCAGAACCTGCTCGGGGTGGTTGGCCAGCCCCAGATCGACGAACCCGGCGCGGCCCTGGTTGATGGTCAGCCTGTCGATGCGGAAGGCGGGCGCAGGGCCGTTGGAATCGGGCGAGGCGGGCGGAACGAGATCGGCAAGGTTGAGCGTGCCGTCAGGCCGCAGCACTGCATTGACCTCGGGCCGGTCGATCCGCAGTTCGCGCAGGCGATAGGCCGGGCCGAACAGCGAGCGCACCGAAAAGGCGAGGTGGAAATGCCTGATGGCCACCATCGGCGCGGCTTTGTGCGCGGATGGCCGGTCGGGCAGGGCGATGCCGTCGATATCGGCTTCGAAAGTGAACGGATTGAAGCGGATTTCGCCAAGCGAGAGGGTCTTGTGCAGGTTGTCCTTCACCCACTGCGTACCCTGTGTCCGCACGAGGTGGGGCACGAGATAGAACCCGGCCAGCGCATAGGCGCCCACCAGCAGGACCAGCGTGGCCAGAGCCCAGACAAGCTTGTTCAGCACAGGCTTGGAACGAAAAACCGCCATAATGTCCCGCGTCTCCATCGTTCGCGCGCTTTTCTGCACATCGGCGCGCTTCCACAAGGACCGTGGAAGGACAAGCCATCAGGGTTGCGGCTTTGATGCGTCAGGTAATCTGCGGGGCGATACCTTTCCCTATCTGGCGGGTCCAGTGCTTTTGAAGGGCTTGCTTTACAATCATTTACAAAGCCTGCTTGTGCCATTTCCGGCGGGAATCGGCCCATTTCCGCTGGTCGGGAGCGCTGTGAAGGCAGTCCTTGCCCCATCGGTGCGGCATGGACCGGATATTCACCCCCAAAAAAAACAGGAAAGGCCGCAGGCCCTTTTAGGGAGTTAAGTTCTAATTAAAGAGTTAGCCCTTGTGGACAAGCATCGTGACTCGGCGGAAATGCGGCGGTTTGCACGGGTACGGTGTTCCCCAAACCCCGAGAGTCCGTTCCTGAAACCCCGTGACCGGCGTTCCTGAAACCCCGCCCCTGCGTTCCTGAAGACCCGAATGCGGCTTTTGGCGCGTTCGGCGCGATGCCCTTCTGCAAGCAGGGGCAGGGGGGCAAGGCGGCCGGGAGGGGCTGGGCCGCCCGATTGGTCCGGGCGGGCAGGCCGGGGGCCGAAGTGTGGGAAATGGGTGGCTTGCGCGGGTGGCTCTGGCCGATTTCCGGGGCGTTCGGGACAGGCTGGTGCGTTTTGCGGAGGGACGCGGCGCCCGGCATGCGCTGCTGTCGCGCGGCCATGGCGGGCGATGGGCGATGTTCAATCGCACGGGGTTTCAGGAACACGAAAAGCATCCGGTTTGGTGCAACGCGCGATTGAACTCGGGGTTTCAGGAACGCCGCGTGTGCTGCTTTCTCAACTCGCGGCGGTCTGGCGGGCGCAGAAGGTGGCGAAGATCTGTTCGATGTTGAGCGCATCGGCCGGGATCTGGCGCTTGGCGAGGAAGTGCCGGAAGTCGGCCCCGACAAGGCCCAGATCGCGCTGGGGGTGTGGCAGGTTGGCCCGCGCGAGTGCCCCGAAGGCGGTGTAGCCGATATGGCCGGAATCGGGGAAGGCCACCCGATCCGGCCCGGCGGAGGTGGGCCCGGCGGGGGGAGGGGATGCGGCAGGTTTGCGGCGGCCAGAAGGGGCAGGGGCAGGAAAGGGAGCCGGGGCGGCCTCTTCGGCGGGCACCGGTTGCGCGCGGCGGGTCATCCGCAGCGAGGGTTCGCGGCCTTCGTGGGGGATCACTTCGAGCCCATAGCCGGGCAGGACATTTTCGCGCGCCAGCTTCTGGATCTCGAACTTGAAACGGCGATAGGGGGATTCCGAGCCCGACTTTTCATACAGCGTGGGCATCGAGATGGTGAAGCCCTGTGCGCCATTGCCCCCGGCGTGCTTGCGCGCGACGCGGTAGAGCCAGCGCGAGAGGCCGCCGGAGATGTCGAAATAATCGGGGTCGATGGCCAGCACGCCGCCGTCCATCAGCACGCTGTCGTAGAACCACTTGGCCAGCGTGATCCGCATGCCGCGGATGCGGCCCTTGGCGTCGATGACCTGGGTAAAGCTGTCGAGCCACGAGAACGTCGTTTCGCGGCGGCCCACGCTGTGCAGGTTGGTGCGCACGGTCGTCGATTGCAAGCGGGCGAGGGCATTGGCCAGGTTCTGGTATTCGCCGCCGCCGGTGTCGCGCCGCAAGACCTTGAGCATGTCGTAGGGGACGACCGCGAGGGTCTGGGGAATGTCGTTGACCCCGCGCCGCTTGTATTCGACCAGCATCGAGGCGCAGTAGATCAGCACGTCGAGATCGTAGATCGTGGCGATCCCATATTCCGGGTTGCCGGTGACATGGACCGAGACTTTGCCGTCCGGGCTGACATAGTCGATCGGCTTGGTCCGCTTGCGCTTGTGGAGCGAGAAAAACGGGCGCTCCATCGTGTCGCGCTGGTCCCGCAAGGGCAGCGTGGCAATTTGCGGCAGGAACAGGTCCTGATCGATGGTGATCTCGCGGGGCTTGCTCATGATGGACTGACGGACCGAATTACCAAGGTTGGTAAAATGCATTCAAGTTATTGAAAATATTGAAAAATTCACATGTTTTTGGCGAATTTCGCGGCCATGATGGCCGGGCGCAAGGCCTCCAGAATCGTCTCCACGTCGAGCGGCGAGGCCGGGTTGATGGTGAGCGTCAGCCCGCTTTTCGCGCTGTTCTTCACGATCTGGCCCAAAGGCTCGCCACTGTTGGTGAACAGTGTGGCCCCGCCCTTGTCGGCCTTCTTGCGGGGCGCGGCAGGGGCGCTGCCTTTGGCGGCGCGGATCAGCCGGTCGCAGACTTTGGCCGCCTCGATCGGCTTGTCGCCATTGGCGCGCAAGGCGGCCTGCTCGCGGGCGATGGCCTCGGCCTCGGCCTCGATCCGGGCCTGTTCGAGATCGCCCTTGGCATGGGGGGCGAGGCGGTTGGCGTGGACCGCCTTGACCGCCGCTTTCGACGGGAACGCGGCAATCACCGTGTCCGACAATTCGCCCAGACGCAGGAAATTGTAGAGCGTGGTCTGCGGCATGGCGAGGCGCTGGGCCATGCGCGCGCGCACGCCCCCGTAATAGGCCTCGACCGCGTGGAGATAGTTGCGCGCGCGTTCGAGGTCGGTCACGTCCTCGCGCTCGCGGTTCTCGATGTCGGCAAGGCGGAAGGCGCCTTCGTCGTCGAGGGTTTCGATCCGCGCGATCAGTTCGATCTGCGAATGGTGGTTGGCATGCAGCCACGAGACCGACCAGTGCCGCCGCGTGCCCACGATCAGTTCGTAGGGCGCCGGGCCATCGGGCGTGCGGCGCACGACGACCGCTTCGCGGTTGCGGCCTTCTTCCTGGATCGAGGCGATCAGGCTTTCGCAGCGCTCGAACGTGAGGTCGGCATAGTCGCGCGCATTGCCCGGCCAGATCGTGCATTCGGACGGGGCAAGGCGGATCGTCGGGCGCTTGACGGTGCGGCTGACCTCGCCCAGCGACTGCGCGCGGCGGGCGAGGAACGAGGGGTGCGTGGGCGCGCTGTCCTCGTCGAGGGGCGCGGTCTGGGGCGCGGCTTCGGGGCTTTCGGGCGGGAGCGCGTCGGGCGTGGCCGGGCTGCCGAGGCTTTCGATGGCATCGGCCAGCAGGCTGCGGCGCTTGCCTTTGGGGGGAGGGGCCATGGTCAGAGCGCCTCCGTCAGCTTGTCGGTGCCGATCTGGGCGAGGCGCGAGGGCCACTGCTTGCAGATCTCGCGCTCGACTTCGGCAAACACGGTGTTGAGGTTGTCGCGGCAGCGGGTGAAGGTCTGGTGCGAGCCATAGGGCTTGTTGACCTCGTAGATCGAGGACATCAGCACGCCGGCGTTCTTGATCTCTTCGGACAGCAGGATCGGGGTCTTGATCATCTGCCCGGCATAGGTCTTTTCCATCACCTGGAACATTTGCGCTTCGTTGGTCCGGTTGGGCTGGAACATCGTGCAGACCACGCGGATAAAGCCATAGTCGATGGTGGGATCGAACTTGCTGATCAGTTCGAGCGCCTCGCGGCAGGTCTGCATGAAGTGGATGGTCGAGAGGTAATCGAGCTGGCGGGCGGGCACCGGGATCAGCAGCCCGTCGGCTGCCGTCAGCGTATTGACGCCGAGGAAGCCCATGGCGGGCGGCGGATCGAGGATGATCACGTCGTAATCCCCGCGCACTTCCTCAAGGCCAAAGCGCAACTTGCGGAAGGCGTCGGCAATCGCGCTCGGCCCGTCCTCGATCGTCGCGGTCAGTTCCCACTCGGTATCCTGAAGGCCGAGGTTGGCCGGGCAGATGTCGATATTGGGCCAGGCGGTGTGGCGGATGGTCTTGGCGAAGCTGTCGGCGTCGTCCATCTGGGGCGACAGGAAATTGGAGAGCGTGTGCGTCTCGTCGATCAGTTCCTCAAGGTTGATGTCGAACATGACCGACATCGAGGCCTGCGGATCGCAATCGACCACCAGCACGCGATAGCCGCGCAGGCCGAGGTAATCGGCCAGATGCTTGGCGGTGGTCGACTTGCTGACCCCGCCCTTGAAGTTCTGGACCGCGACGACGACCGCGCGTTCGTCGTCGGCCTTGCCGGGGCGAATGCCCAGCGCCTCGCGAATCGCGATCATGTCGGCCACGGTATAGAACCGCCGCCCGTTGGACGCGACCTTGGGGGCGGGCAGGCGCCCGCGCGCCTCGGCTTTGGCCAGCCCTTCGGGCGTGCGGTCGAGATAAGCGGCGGCCACGGCGGCAGACAGCGTGATATTGAGCGTCTTGCGCTCGGACGGATCAATGGCCGCGCGGCGCAGCACGCTCTTGGCGTTTTCGCAGGCCACGATCATGGCGTCGAGAGTCTGGGCAGAAAGCATGTCCGGCAAAAGGCTCCCGATCAGGCACAGTTCGTGGTTTTTGCGCCATAACGGCTAACATACCCGGACAAGGGGCGCAATTCCCCCTCTATCGGCAAAACCGGCGGTTTGCGTGCAAAAAGGGCGGACACTGTCCGCCATATGGGCGCAAGGCCTGCCCTACCGGACCAGCGCCAGACCGATACGCACGCGCGAGGTATAGCGGTTGTAGTCGAGCAGGTTCTCGCCATAGCCGGTGAAGGTTTGCAGATAGAGGTAGAAGTCCGGCCCGCCGCCCAGCAGGCGGGGGAGGGGATAGGACACGTCGGCGTTGAACGCGCCCTTGCCCGTGGCGAAGTTGAGCCGCGCCGTGGTCGACAGGCGCAGGCCGTCGTCCTTGCCGATTTCCCAGAACAGCCCGGCATTGCCGCGATAGCGGATGATGTCCGGGTTGTCGGACTTGTCGCCGATATAGACCGAGACGCGCGGCGAGACGGTCATCCGGTAGCCGCTGCCCAGGGGAATCGCGGCCATGGGCGCCAGATAGAAGCTGTTGATGCTGCGCGAGGCGGTGCCGTCGCGGCCATTCGATTCGTGGCGCAGGCCAACCTGCCCGCCCAGCGCGATGCCGTTGTTCAGCACGAACGAGGGCGTGATATAGATCAGCTCGGGCTGGAAATCGATGTTGTGGAACGGCGAGGACGCGGCGCTCAAGTCCCACAACATCCGCTGGGTATAGGCAAAATGCAGGCCCTGGCGCCAGTCGGCAGGGCCCTTGCCCACCGCGCTCGATCCGAACAGCTTGTACTTGAAGCTGATCTGCAAGCGCGCATCGGTGCCCGGACCATAGACCGCATAGATCGGCTGATAGACGGACAGATTGTCGAGAAAGGCATTGCCGACCCTCTCGTCGGTGGGCGGCGGCGCGGGCTGCCGGGCCGGTTCGGAGACGGGCAGCACATCGGTTGAGGGGGCGGGGGCGGCAGCTTGCGCAAGGGCCGTGGTTTGCTCCGGGAGGGGGGGCTCGTTCCCGGCCAACCGGGTGGGCGGCGCCACCGGCAGGGCGGCCGGCGCTTCGATCAGCACCGTCTGCGTGGACCAGGCCGGGATGGTGAGCATGGCCCCAACCTTGGCCTCATGCCCCGAGAGGCGATAGCGCGCGGCGGCAAACTGGTGCGCGGCGATGGCCAGCGTGGAGCCTGCGGTATCGGCCCGCACGAGCATGACGGTATGGGGCCCGTCGCTGTCGGCGACGCGCGCTTCGATCCGGTCGGGCAGGATGATGCTGTCGGCCTGCTCGCCGGTGTTGAGCAGGCGCAGGTCGACGATGACGCTGTCGCGCCCGGTTTCGCTGCGGGCGGCGCCATCGTCTTCCGTCTGCCGCAAGGCCCCTCCGACGAGCACTTCGATATGCGAGGCGGCCATCGCGGTGCCGGGCATGGCCGCCAGGGCGAGCGAAACGAACCCGGTGGCACGGGTCTTGAGGGAAAAGAATACCATGGGGGCATTCTATGCTGTCCTGCGCGCGGGTCTACCATCTGGATGGGCAAGTCTGTAGAAAGGCGCGTTTCCGGTGGTCCCTGCCTGCACTTGCGTGTTCACAATTGGCGAGCGGACGGCTACCGGGCGGGCATGACGATGCCTGCCCATGCCCTTCCCGATCCCTCGACTGTCGCGGCGCTTTTCGATGTCGATCTGGTGGGATGGCTCACCAGTTTCATCTGTCTTGCCACCGCCTTCGTGCTGGGGATGCTGATCGGGCTCGAACGGCAATGGCGCCAGCGCACCGCAGGCCTGCGGACCAATGTGCTGGTTGCGGTGGGGGCGGCGGCCTTTGCCGATCTGGGCTTGCGGATGGCGGGCGCGGACGGGGGAATCCGGGTCATTTCCTCGGTGGTTTCGGGCATCGGCTTTCTGGGGGCCGGGGTCATCATGAAAGAGGGAACCCACGTGCGCGGGCTCAACACGGCGGCCACCTTGTGGGCCAGCGCGGCGGTCGGCGCCTTTGCCGGTGCGCGCAAGCCCGCCGAGGCCGTGCTGGTGGCGATCTTCGTGCTGGCGGGCAACACCTTGCTGCGCCCGCTCGTCGATGCCATCAACCGCCGCCCGATAAACCCCGGCGAGACCGAGGCGCTCTATCGCGTGCATGTGGTGTGCCCGGCGGCAAACGTCTCGCAGGCGCGCGACCTGCTGTTCGAAGTGCTGGGAATGCACCACTATCCCATCCGGGAAATCGAGACCCTGTCCGACAGGGACGCGCAAGTCGAACTGGCGGCCATTCTCGTGCCCACGACCGCCAACCCGGCAGACATGGACGCGATGACCGCGCAGATCACGCGCCATGATACCATCACCAGCGCAACATGGTCGGTCAGCGCCACCAATTGACCGCCCGCCCGCCCGGCTGTCAGGGCCCGAAAGGCTGACAGCCGGGCGGGGCAAGCGTTTCAGACCGCTGCGAGCGCCTGTTCGAGGTCGGCGGACAGGTCGTCGAGATGCTCGATCCCCACCGAGAGCCGCACCATGCCTTCGGAAACCCCGGTGCTGGCCAGTTCTTCGGCGTTCAGCTGGCGGTGCGTGGTCGAGGCGGGGTGCGTGGCCAGCGACTTGGCATCGCCGATATTCACCAGGCGGGTGAACAGTTGCAGCGCATCGAGGAAGCGTGCGCCCGCCGCGCGCGGATCGGGCTCATCGGCTTTCAGGTCGAACGAGACGATCCCGCTGGCCTTGCCCGACAGATACTTGCCCACCAGCCCGTGATCGGGGTGATCGGGCAGGCCGGCATAGTTTACCGAGGCGACCTTGGGATGGGCCTGCAACATGTGGGCGATTGCCAGGGCATTGTCGCAAATGCGGTCCATCCGCAAGGCGAGGGTCTCGATCCCTTGCAGGATCAGGAAGGCGTTCATCGGCGAAATTGCTGCACCCATGTTGCGCAGCGAAACCACCCGCGCCCGCCCGATGAAGGCCGCCGCCCCCAGGGCCTGGGTATAGACCACGCCCTGATAGGAGGGATCGGGCTGGTTCAGCCGGGGAAAGCGGTCCTTGTGCGTGGCCCAGGGGAACCGGCCAGAGTCCACAATCGTGCCGCCCACGGAATTTCCGTGCCCGCCCAGGTATTTGGTCAGGGAATGCACGACAATGTCGGCCCCATGCTCAAACGGTCGGCACAGATAGGGGCTGGGCACGGTGTTATCGACCACCAGCGGCACCCCGTGGGCATGGGCCAGCGCGGCCAGCGCCTCGAAATCGGTGATGTTGCCCAGCGGATTGCCCACGCTTTCACAGAACACCGCCTTGGTCCGCCCGTCGATCAGCGCGGCAAAGGCCCCTGGATCGCGCGGATCGGCAAAGCGGACCTCGATGCCCTGTTGGGGCAGCGTATGGGCAAAAAGATTGTACGTGCCGCCATAGAGCGTGGTGGACGAGACAATATTGTCGCCTGCCTCGGCAAGCGTCTGGATCGCCGCGGTGATGGCCGCCATGCCCGATGCCAGCGCCAGCGCGGCAATGCCGCCTTCGAGCGCGGCGACGCGCTGTTCGAGCACATCCTGCGTCGGGTTCATGATGCGGGTATAGATATTGCCCGCCACCTTCAGATCGAACAGATCGGCGCCATGCTGCGCATTGTCGAAGGCATAGGACGCGGTCTGGTAGATCGGCACCGCGACGGCGCGGGTGGTGGGATCGGGCTTGTAGCCAGCATGGACGGCAAGGGTTTCGATTTTCAAGGCATCATCTCCGGTTCTGCCGACGCCGCTGGCCGTGCGGCGTCTTCTGGCCGTTGTGTGCGGACGAAGCAGCACATATCGCGATAAATGTCTACAATATTGGTAGTCTATGGCGCGGGCGCGATCATTCGTCAAAGCGCATCGGGTCTGCCGGGGGGCGATCACGGGCGCCCTCGATCACCTCATGCTCCGCCTGCGTCAGAGGCAGCGGCTGCCAGATCGCGGAGAGAGCCTGGCCGGCGGGCACGTGATCGCCGGGCGGGGCGGGCAGGGCATCCTGCTCTTCGGATTTCAGCGTGCGCGCGATCCTGGCGAGAAGGGTGCGGCTGCATCCGGTGGCATCCATCACCTCGCGCCAGCTGCGCCCGTGACGAAGCATCGTGGCGATGGCCGCATTGCGCTTCTTGTTTTCGGGGCGCCCCTTGTACAGGCCCCTGACCTTTGCGCGCGCGGTGCCCTCGAACTGCCGGCGCCGGCGATCCTCATAGTCCTTGCGCGCTGTCAACACCGGGATAAAAACGGGCCAGGCACCGGTTTAAAAAGGGGCCAGTTGGGTTGAATAAAAAGCCCCATGGTTGAGGCTGGACAGCATCGGCAGCGGGGAAGCGGCTGTAGCGGAGCGGAAGCCGATTTCCCGCTGCCGATGGCCGCCTTTTGTCAGATCATTTTGCCTCCCCCTTGTCCTTCTGGCGCTTGCGGCTGCTGGTGAGGCGGAAGCTGTCACCATTCATCTCGAGGATGTGCACGTGGTGGGTCAGGCGGTCGAGCAGGGCGCCAGTCAAGCGCTCGGACCCGAACACCGATGTCCATTCATCGAAGGGCAGATTGCTGGTGATCAGCGTGCTGCCGCGTTCATACCGCTGGCTGAGCACCTCGAACAGCAATTCACCGCCCACTGCGGTGAAGGGCACATAGCCCAGCTCGTCGAGGATCAGCAGTTTCACCGAGGCCAGATGCTTTTGCAGGCTGCGCAGTCGCCGTTCGTCGCGCGCCTCCATCAAGTCATGGACCAGCGCCGCAGCGGTGGTGAAGGCCACGCTGTGCCCCTTCTGGCAAGCGGCCAGTCCCAGCGCGAGGGCGGTGTGGGTCTTGCCGGTACCGCTGGGGCCCAGCGCAATGACATTGCGCTGCCGCTCGATCCATTCTCCGCGCGCCAGTTCCACCGCCCATTCCACCAAGGGTTGCTCAAAGCGCTCGCATAGCCGCAGCACCTGGATGAACTCGCGCCGTCCTTCCTTGCCACTGCGGGCCTCCATCAACCGGCGAATGCGATGCATCGGTTCGGCCAGCACCCAGCCATCGAGCGGCGCCGCCTGATCAAGGGCACGCGGCTTTTGCTCCAACAGCGCCAGATAATGCAGCGGGTTGGCGATGAAGTCCTCACGCTCATAACTGCGCGGGTGCACCGCGATCTGCTCCCCGCCGCAGATGATGGAAACCCGGTCGACATAGCCTTTGATCACAACCTCTTGGTGGGCATAGGCCGTTGGCACCGAGTAATCATTAGTGCGATAGCGCACCAGCGCCATCGACGAGGCCCGCCCCGTCACCATATGGCAGGGATCAAATGGCACCGTAGGCAGTGGCATGAAGGCCGTCAGATCAGCCACCAGCCTGTCCCCGATGCTGTGCTCATGCCCACGCAAGATGGCCTGCCTGCGCTCCACGCATTGTTCGAGGAAGCGCGCGTTCAGCGCATCAAAGCTGGGCGCCTCCGGCCTTGGCACCATGAAATGGCGCCGGGAGTAGCCGACCAGCCCCTCAACCTTGCCTTTGTCATTGCCCTTTCCCGGGCGGCCAAACTTGTCCGCAAACAGGTAATGGCTTTGCAGCGTGGCGAACATCCGGCTGCGCTCGCGCGTCCCGTCGCCCAGGATCTGCGCCACCGCAAGCTTGGTGTTATCATACAGGATCGACTGCGGGACGCCGCCAAAGAAGGCGAAGGCGGCCACATGTCCTTCACAAAAGGCCTCGGCCACCTCGGCAGGATAGGCCTTGATGAACGGCGCATCGCTGTGCGGCAGATCCATGCAGAAATAGTGGAACCGCACCAGCTTGCCGTCGATGATCCCGTCCGCCTCGCCGAAATCTACCTGTGCGTGCCCCGGCTTGTGGCTCAGGGGTATGAACACCTCGCGGCTGCGCAGCTTGGCCCCCGCCACATAATCGCGGACAATGGTGATGCCACCGGTGAAACCATGCTCATCGCGCAAACGCTCGAAAATGCGGGCGGCAGTGTGTCGCTGCTTGCTGTGCACCTTGCGGTCATCCACCAGGATCTGGTCGATGATCTCGGTATATTCCGCCAGCTTGCGGCTGTAGGTTTGCCCACTCCGGCCATGCGCCCCCGGTTCCGGGAAGCACAGCATCTTGTCTACGGTCTTGCGGTTGATCCCAAAATACCGGGCAGCAGCGCGACGGCTCATCCCGTCAATCAGCACGGCGCGGCGGACCTTCTGATAAAGCTCCACTCTCTTCATCCTCCACCCCCGCACAAAAGCAGGGGTCTAGCAGGACTGGCCCATTTTTAATCCGGTGCTACCGGCCGATCCGTGGCCCCTTTTATTCCCGGTGTTCTCACGTGTGACCCGGCTTCGCCGGCAGGGCGAGCGCTATTACGCCGACGGCATGCGTGATCTGCACGAAGACAGGCGGCTTGCGATCCTCGCTGTCTGCACCCTGGAATGGCGGTCATCGCTGGCCGATGTCATCGTGGAGACCCACGATCGCATCGTAGGCCGTCTCTATAGGGCCTCCGAACGCCTTTGCAGCACCAGGATCGCCGATGAAAAGGCGGCCGTTCGGGACACGCTGAAGTCGTTTGCCGAAATCGGTGGTGCTTTGCTTGGAGCGCTGGACGATGGCGCGGCCCTGGACGGGATAATCGCCACCGGGCCTGGCTGGGAACGGTTCAGAACCCTTGTCGCCACGGCCTCCGCGCTGACCAACGTGCTCGCGGCCGACCCGCTCAGCCGTGTGCTGGACGGCTATCACCGCTTCCGCCTCTACGCGCCAAGGATGCTGCGCCTGCTCGACATGCAGGCGGCGCCGATCGCCAAGCCTCTTCTGACGGCTGTCGCGCTGCTGCGGAGCGGGATCAAGGCCGATCCTCCGATGGATTTTCTGCGTCCCAACTCCAAATGGCATCGCCATCTTCGCGCTGAGCCCGCCGGCGACTACCGGCTTTGGGAAATCGCGGTGCTGTTCCACATACGCGACGCCTTCCGGTCGGGCGACATATGGCTGCCGGGATCGCGCCGCTATGGCGACCTCAAGCAGATTCTGGTCCCGCCACAGGCGATAGAGCAGACCGCGCGGCTTGCCGTGCCGCTACGGCCCGGTGAATGGCTGGCCGAGCGCAGGGCTCAACTGGATACACGGCTGAAGGAGCTTGGCCGCGCGGCGCGAACCGGCACGATCCCAGGCGGCATCATCGAGAACGGCAAGCTTCACATCGACAAGCTGAAGGCCGACACGCCCGAAGGGGCCGAGGATCTCGTGCTCGATCTCTATCAACAGCTCCCGCCCGCGAGGATCACCGATCTGTTGCTGGAAGTTGATGAGCGAACCGGATTTTCCGAGGCGTTCACGCATCTGCGCACCGGCGCGCCCTGCAGCGACCGAATCGGCCTGATGAACGTGTTGCTGGCGGAAGGCGTCAATCTCGGTTTGCGTAAGATGGCGGCGGCGACCAACACGCACAGCTTCTGGGAATTGCTGCGGATCGCGCGCTGGCATGTCGAGGGCAGCGCCTATGATCGGGCGCTCGCCATGATCGTGGAGGCCCACGCCGCCCTGCCCATGGCCGCCTTCTGGGGACAAGGGCAATCGGCATCCAGCGACGGGCAGTTCTTCCTTGCTACCGAGCAGGGCGAGGCGATGAATCTGATCAACGCGAAATATGGCAACGTCCCGGGCCTCAAGGGATACAGCCATGTGTCCGATCAATATGCGCCGTTCGCAACCCAGGTGATCCCGGCAACGGTCAGCGAGGCTCCCTATATCCTGGACGGGCTGCTCATGAATGACGCGGGCCGCCGCGTTCGCCAGCATTTTGCCGACACGGGCGGTTTCACCGATCATGTGTTCGCCGCCTGCGCCTTGCTGGGCTACAGGTTCGCACCCCGTATCCGCGATCTCCCTCAGAAAAGGCTCTATGCCTTTACGCCGAATGCAACCCCCGCCAATGTGCGAGCGCTGGTCGGCGGCAAGATCAATGAACCGCTCATCGAGCGCAACTGGCCCGACATCCTGCGCGTCACGGCGACGATCGCAGCGGGGATCGTCGCCCCCAGCCAGATTCTTCGCAAACTCGCCTCTTACCCGCGTCAGAATGAACTGGCCCTGGCATTGCGCGAGGTCGGCCGCATCGAGCGCACCCTGTTCATGATCGACTGGATTCTCGATGCCGGCCTCCAGCGCCAGGCTCAGATCGGTCTCAACAAGGGCGAGGCCCATCATGCCCTCAAGCGCGCCATCAGCTTCCACCGCAGAGGTGAAATCCGGGACCGATCCGGCGAAGGGCAGCATTATCGCATCGCCGGCATGAACCTGCTCGCCGCCATCATCATCTTCTGGAACACCATGAAACTCGGGGAGGTTGTCGACAGCCGCGCCGTGGACGGCATCGTCGTCCCGCCTGATCTCCTCGCCCATGTCTCGCCACTGGGATGGGAACACATCAACCTAACCGGCGAATATCGCTGGCCTAAATCCTTAGCGTAGGATTCCGCCCCCTCCCGCAAACGCCCCCTTCAGCACCTGGTTCTCGACCTGCCCCTTCTCCCAGCCCGCCGCCGGCGTGCAGGCCACCGGCTCAATCCGATGGTGGTCCATCATCACCAGAAAGCGCCGGTTGAAGGCCCGATCCTTGCCAGCGAACACCGCTGTCACCGCCGTCTTCATGTTGTCGTAGATCCCGCGCAGCGCCACCCCGCCGAAAAACTCGAACCCCTGGACATGGGCGTCGAACACCATCTCCTGCGTCTCGCGTGGGTAAATCCGCCGAAATGCCATGCGCGACCAGCACAGCCGCATGTAGGCGACCTTCACCCGCATCGGCTTGCCGGCGATCTCGAAGTCCTCATGGCTCCAGTCGAACTGGTAGGCCTCCCCCGGGGCAAAGCTCAGCGGGATATACAACTGGCCGGGATCGACGAGTGCGCCGCCACGGCGTTCGCGCTTCCAGCGGGCCGCATAGCGACGCACAGCATCATAGGAACCGCCAAAGCCATCACGTTGCAGCAGATCGTGGATCCGGCTCAGCCGCAGCCGATCCCGCTTCCCGGCGCGCTCGTTGGCTTCCAGAAATCCTTCGAGCCGTTCGGCGAACCCGCCAAGCTGAGGCCGGGGCTGCGCTGCCCGCCGATACGAAAACTGTGCGCTCTCCGCCCGGATCGCCTTGCGGATCGTGTTCCGCGACAACCCCATCTCGCGCATCAGCGCCTTGATCGATTTACCCCGCCCGTGCTCACGCCGGATCTTCGCAACCGTCTCCACCACCAACATCCCCGCCCTCGCCGTTCGTATGCACAAACGGACAGCCTCAAACATGCCCAAGGGTGGGGTCAATTTTAGACGCCGATTACCCCTCAAACGGGGTCAATTTTGCACGCCGGTCTACAGGCATAGCGCGGATCGCAAGCCAGACAGCCAGATCAGCAGGTATCCCATTCCTCTGTGCCTGAAAAGATGGGGCTGCAATTGCAGAATAACCTGTGCCCCCTGTTCCCGAACGATGGATGCATCCGGGAACAGGGACGGCCCTGCGCTTCGTCACCAGACCAGTCCAGGCCATTTCGGCATGCCGGCCAAGGCGTTGAACGCGGCATCGGTGGAGACCAGCACCAGCCCCCGCGTGATCGCCGTTGCGGCAATGATCCGGTCAAAGGGGTCGCGGTGATCCCATGTCATCGTGGCCGCAAGCAGGCTCGCCTCCGGTGAGACTTCCATCAGGCGCCCGCCCTGCTCCTGCGCCAGGGAAATCAGCCGGTCGAGAAACGGGGCCATCTCCGGCCATTTGCCCAACCGGACTTTCTGGCCGATCTCGAACAGGCTGATGGCACTGATCGAGACGGTTTCAGCCTGTTCGATCGCGGCGATCGCGGGGGCAGACAGGCGGGCATCCCCCGTCATGGACCATGCCCAGGCGTGCGTATCGAGCAGGAGATGCTTCACGCGTCTCCACCCTCCCAGAGGGCCAGTTCGGCATCATCCATAGGCTCGAAGAAATCCGGCCCCGGACCTGCGATCTGGTCCTTGAGCATCCCGATCCTGAATTGGCTGCGCGGGAAGGGGACGATCTTGACCACCGGCTGCTTGCCCTTGGCAATGACAACCTCCTCTCCGGCCAGAACCGCCTCGATCAGCTTGGAGAGATTGGTTTTTGCGGCATGGATCGTGACTTGCATACGGATGCCCTTAGCTAAGCTAGCTATACTTAGCCCATTTGACGGTTCCCGCCTAGCCCCTTCTGCAAAAGCCGGGCCCGGCAGCCCGTTTCATGCCGGGAAAATCAGGCCGCTTCGAGCCATGTGCGCAACAGCGCCGTGGTGTCCTCGGGCCGTTCGAGCGCCGACATGTGGCCGCATTCGGGCACCAGATGGAACGTCGATCCGGCAATCGCCGCGTGCATTTCGCGCGCGTGGGACACCGGGGTCACGCGGTCATCCTCGCCCACCACGATCATCGTGGGCACGGCAATGCCGGGCAGCACATCGGAAAAATCGGGCCGGTTGAGGATGGCGCTCTGCTGGCGCAGGAAGGCTTCGCCACCCACGCGCGAGGCCATCGAGCGCATCTGCTGGCCCACTTGCGTTTCCATCTGCGAACGGTGGATCAGGTTGCCCAGCAGCCCATGGGTGATCCCCACGAACTTGCCGCGCTTGAGCGATTCCATGCCGGCGCGGCGCTGGGCGGCGCGTTCGGCGGTGTCGGCGCGGGCGCTGGTGTTGACCAGGGCCAGACGCGTCACGCGTTCGGGCGCCTGCCGCATGATTTCCAGCGCGACATAGCCGCCCATCGACAGCCCGGCGAGCGAGAAGCGGGCGGGCGCGGCCGCCAGCGTGCGGCGGGCCATCGCCTCGACCGTATCGTCGAGCGTGAGGTTGGCGATCATCGGCGCGCAGACATCGGCCAGCGCCTCGACCTGGTTTTGCCACAGGCTCTGGTCACACAGCAGGCCGGGCAGGAAAACCGTGGGTTCGAGTTGGGGCTCCTGATCGTTTGCCGGATTGGGCCCGGCGCAAGGCGCGGCCTCGGACAGCGAGGGCGAAAAGGACGGATAGGCCGAAGAAAGCATGGTGGAACTGTGCATTGTGAACCTCTGGGTTAACCTCCGGCGCCGATTTGGGCTTGCACAGTCCATTTGTCCAATACACGAAACAGGCTATTGTCATATGCTTTGCATATGGCTTTGCAGGAGACAGGGCGTGGAGTTGAGGCAGATCCGGTATTTTCTGGCCGTCGCCGAAGAGAGCAACTTTACCCGCGCCGCACACAGGCTGGGGATCAGCCAGCCCCCGCTCAGCTTGCAGATCAAGGCGCTCGAGGAAGAACTGGGCGCGCAACTCTTTCACCGCATCCCGCAAGGGGCCGAGCTGACCATTGCGGGCAAGATCCTGCGCGACCGCATCGCGGCCATCCCCGACCTGATCGCGGCGGCCGTGCGCGACACCCAGCGCGCCGCCAAGGGCGAAACCGGGTCGTTGCGCGTGGGCTTTACCGGCTCGTCGGCCTTCAATCACCGCGTGCCCAACACGATCCGTGCATTCCGCCGCAAGTTTCCCGAAGTCGAACTGAGCCTGAGCGAGAACAATTCGCAAGGGCTGGTCACCGCGCTGCGGGCGGGCACGCTCGACGCCGCGTTCATTCGCCCGACCGCGATCGACCGCACGGGCCTGCGGATCTATCCGCTTGAGGAAGAGCCGCTGATCGTGGCGCTGCCCTCCTCGCGCGCGCCCCCCAGCGACCCGGTGCGCCTGATCGATCTGGCGCAGGACCCGCTGATCGTCACCCCGCGCAGCCTCGGGCCGACCCTGTTCGATGAAACCGTGGCCTTGTGCCGCCGGTGCGGGTTCGAGCCGATCATGGGCCAGTCCGCGCCACAGGTCGCCTCTGTCCTCGCGCTGGTGGCGGCTGAAATCGGCTTTGCGCTGGTGCCCGGCACGATGCGCGAAACCGCCCTTCTGGGCGTGAATTACTATGCACTCGAAGAAACCGCTACGGTCACGCTGGCCCTGGCCATCCGCTCGGAAGAACACGCCCCCGCCGTGCTGGCCTTCACCGCCGAAAGCCGCTTCCCCGAACCGGGTTGACGCCTCAGGTAAGGGCGGGGGGCCTCTTTCCCATGGCATTGGCCCATGAAAATCAGGGGGATTGTCATCAACCTGTCTTGCAAATGCGGCTTGGGGGCAAGGCCCGGACGGGGGCTGAGTTGCATGGGGCGCAGGGGTGTCCGTACAGGATTGTCGCGAGGACAGGGTCCGCTGGATCGCCTCGCAGATATTGCCGCATGAGGCGGACCTGCGGGCTTGGCTCCGACGGACCTTGCGCGATCCGGGTGACATCGACGATGTCATTCAGGAAGCCTATTGCCGTCTTTCCGAACTGCCCGATCATCGCCATATCCGTAGCGGGCGGGCCTATCTGTTCGCGACAGCCCGTTCGATCGTGATCCACAACGCCCGGCGCCAGCGCAGCGGCGCGGGCGAGGCGGCAGAGACCGCGCAGATCGTTGAAATCGTGGCCTTGCCCGATGAAGCGCCCTCGCCCGAGCAGGAAGTGGGCGCGCGGCTGCAACTGCGCCGGGTGCTCGATCTGATCGCGGCCCTGCCGCCTGCCTATCGCCACGCGCTGGAAATGCGGCGGCTTCACGGTCTTTCGCAAAAGGAAACTGCCCTGCATCTTGGCGTGACGGAGAAAGTTGTCGAGAACAATGCCTTGCGGGGCTTGCGCCTGCTGATGAAAATGATGGCCAGTGGCGAGGACAGCCCGGCCAACCGCCCCCCCGAAGCCAGAGACGAGCCTGCCCTTCATGTCCTCCCCGTCCATGTCCTCCCCAGCCATGTCCACCATTGACGACATCGCCAGTGCCTGGGCCATGCGCAGCGAGGCCGGTGGGCTCGATGCGACGGGGCAGGCCGAACTGGACGCCTGGCTTGGCGCAGACCGTCGCCATCGTGGCGCATTCGTTCGTGCGCAGGCCATTCTCAGCCTGCTCGACGCCGCGCCCGCTGCGCCCCGTGTTGCAGACAGGGATGGGGCGGATGAGGGAGAACCTGATCCGGCAGGGCCGCGCGGGCGGGGCTGGCGGAACTGGCCGGGCTGGGCCAAACCGGTGGGGGCCGGGGTTCTGGCGGCCATGGCGGCCTCGCTGGCGCTGTTCCTCGCCCTGCCGGCCGCACCCGATTATGCCACCAAAGTCGGCGAGCAGCGACAGGTCAGGCTGGCCGATGGCTCGCTTGCCGCGCTCAACACCGACAGCCAGCTCGATGTCGCCTATTCCACGGGGCGGCGCGACCTGACCTTGCGACAGGGCGAGGCCTGGTTTCAGGTTGCCCATAACGCGGCGCGGCCTTTCGAGGTGCATGTCGGGCCGGTCCATGTCCGGGCGACAGGCACGGCCTTTTCGGTGCGCCGGGCCGACAAGGGGGTGTGGGTCGTCGTCACCGAAGGGCGCGTGCTGGCGTGGGTCGATGGCGCGGGCGGCCAGCCTGTCGCCATTGCCCGTGGCGACGGGGCCTTGCTGAGCACTGCGCCGGGCACCGGAAAGGCCAGCCCCGTGGCGCGGATGAAGGTCGATGTCGATCAGGCGCTGGCATGGCGGCGCGGCGAGATCGGGCTGGACGGGGAAACCGGGCTGGAAGCAGCCGAGGAATTCAACCGTTACAATCTCCGCCAGATCCGGATCGTCAATCCGCGTGCCGCGCAATACAGGCTGGTGGGATATTTCCAGATCCACCAGTCGCAGGAGTTTGCGCAAGCCTTGTCGCAATTGACGCAGGCCAGTGTGTCGCAAAATGGCAATGAAATTGTCATCGAATAGAAACACGATAATTTATAAATTATTTTTCCAAATCTGAGGGAATTGCAAAATTGGCGACTCTTCCTGTTCAACAACAGGTGGAGGTTTCATGTTTTCGGTTTCGCGTACTTCGAAAGGTGCATGGGGCGTGGGGCTGGTGGCCCTGGCCGGTGCGGCATTCGCGCCGGTGGTGGCACAGGCCCGGACGGCATCGCTCGACGTACCTGCCCAGCCCGCCGCCGCCGGGATCCAGGCCTTTGCGCGGCAGGCCGGGGTGCAGATTCTGGTGGGCAAGGGGCTGACTCGGGGCAAGCGCACGAATGCGGTGAAGGGCACCCTCGATATCGGCGCGGCGCTGGGCCGCTTGCTGTATGGAACCGGCCTTGAGGTCGTGGCGACGAGCGGTACGGTGATCACGCTGGGGCAGCGCGACCGTTCCAGTCAGGCCGGCGCAGTCCAGGCAACCCACCCGCGCGACATGATCCTTGTCGAGGCACGGCGCGTGCCCGTGCGCATGACCCGCCGATCCACCGCTGTCGTCGATGCCGTGCGCTACGACGACGTGTCGACGCTGGCGGGCAGCGATGGCTCGGTCGTCGAGCAACTCGTCACCCTGCCGGGCGTGACCGGCATCGAGGAAGGCGATACCCCGCGCTTCATCTCGATCCGCGGCATCGCCGCCAACCTCAACGCCACCACCATCGATGGCCTCTCGATTGCCTCGATCGGTTCGGACGGCGATGGGTCGCGACAGGTGAACCTGCAACTTCTGCCCTCGAACATGAGCGCGGGAAACGAGGTCTACAAAAGCTTTACCCCCGAACTGCCCGGTGACGCGATTGGCGGTGTCGTCAACATCGCCACGCGCAGCGCCTTCGATCACGACGGCCTCTACAAGGTGCTCGACCTAAACGGCATCTATTCGACCTATCGCGGGCCCGCGCCGATCAATGCCATCACCGGCGCAGGCACGCACTGGGGGCAGGGGATCAAGGGCGTGGTCAGCGACCGGTTCGGGCCGGGCGGGCAGTTCGGGATCGTGCTGTCGGGCGAATACCAGAAGCGCATCCGCAATTCCTCGAAGTACTGGCAGGGGACCAAGTATTTTTTCAGCGATGCCGGCAAGAAGCTGACCGGGCCCGACGACCCGAACTGGAACGGCCTGGTTGTCCCGTATGACCAGCAATATTCAAGCTATACCAACACATTGCGTTCGTATGGCGGGTCCGCCAAGCTGGAATGGCAAGCGCCTGACAACAGCCTGTATGCCTCGATCATGGGGTTCGGGCGGCGGCGCTATGAAGATTCCACCATGAACAAGCAGGACTATTACACCAAGAGTTCCATTTCCGGCCAGACCGGGGATGGCGGGCGCCAGCAACTCAATTCGATCTATACGCGCTATCGCCACGACAACTGGAACCGGGGCCTGTATGGTGTGATCGGCGATCTGGCCTGGACATCGGGCAAGGGCATTCTCGAAATCCGGGGCGGCTTCAACAAGGCGCTGTATGACAACCACCAGCATTCGATCGTCGCGCGGGCCTATCCCAAATCGGCCTACATCACATATGCCACCAACGGCGGGATCGGCGACCTGCCCTATGTCACCTCGCTGAGCGATGCCAGCGCGCTCGACCCGAAGAAGACCGCCTACAGCCTGAGCACCGCCTACGACATGTCTCGCGTGGCGCGCGAGGACATGGGCAATGCCCGTCTCGATTATACCTGGAATGCCCAGGAAAACGATCGCGGCATGGGTTTTGCGGTCGGCGTGGAATGGCGCAACCTGATCTTGCGGCGGAACCTCGACGAAACCGAATACAAGACCGGCATGAACATGAAGGACTATCTCTTCACGCCGGAATACACCGCGTTGGGGGCCCTCGGGCCGATGCCGTGGATCGATTACCACTTCGTCGACACGATGCCCACGCTGGCGGTGGACAAGACCAGTTCGGCCTATGACAGCTTGATTTCCGACTATCGCTACAGGGAAACGACGATCACCCCCTATGCCTCGCTGCACTACCGGACGAACAGCTTTGCGCTCGTCTGGGGGCTGCGCTTCGATCATACGCGCTTTGCCGCCGATACCCCCGATGTCTCGGGCGGGACGATTACCGGCATGGCGCGCAACAATGGCGGCTATGATTTCATGCTGCCCTCGCTCTCGGCCGAGTACAAGCTGGCCCGGCGCACGATCCTGAGCGGCTCGATCAGCCGCACCATCGGCCGCCCCACCCCCGGCGACGTGGCGCAGGCGCGCAGCGTGAGCTGCGGCGAGGCCGATGACGGCAGCACCGGCTGCACGATCAGCCAGGGCAACCCCAAGCTCAAGCCGCGCCGCGCGACCAATCTGGACCTTACGTTCACGCAAGGGTTCCATGGCGACAAGGGCCTGATCGGGGTGAGCGTCTTTGCCAAGTGGATCGCCGACGACATCTACGACCTGACCAGCTACACCACGCTGGAAGATACCACCTACAAGGTCAGCCAGCCCCTCAACGCCTCGGGCTCGCGGATCTATGGCATCGAGGCACGGGCCGAGAACAAGGGCATCCGCCTTGCAGGCCAGAAGTTCGACCTGTTCGCCAACATGACCTGGATGCAGGGGCACATGGATGCCCGCAGCGACACCGGCACGCGCAGCATCGGACACATGCTCTACCAGCCCGAATATCTGGCCAATGCGGGGGTGACCTGGCACACGCCCTTCCTCAGGAGCGCATTTACCGCCCGCTACAACTATCGCGGCAAGTATCTGGAAAGCGTGGGCGCCTCGCCCTGGCTCGATGAAGGCCGCGCCGGATATGGCACGCTCGACCTCAGCCTGACGCAGAAGGTCACCTCTTTTGCGACCCTCAAGTACGAAATCTACAACGTGCTGGGGGCCAAGCCGAAGTGGCTGATCGGCGAGCGACTTCAATATGCCACCGAAGTCGACAACTATGGCCGCAGCGTCTTCGTCCACCTGATCATCCGCTGATCCTTCCCCAGAGGCACACCAGTTCCATGCGCCCTTTCGATCGACGTCATGCCCTTCACCTGCTCGGTGCCGGTTCCATCAGCCTTGGCACTTCCATAGGCCTTGCCGGGGGCTGGCCGCTGGCCGCCCTCGCGCAGGAAGGCGCCATGCCTCGCAACCTGCTGGCAAACCCGCGGTTCGGGGCCGATCCGTTCACGCTGGGGGTGGCCTCGGGCGATCCGGCCAGTGACGGTTTCGTGCTCTGGACCCGGCTCGCGCCCCGACCGCTCGAACCCCTGGGCGGGATGGAGCCAAGGCCTGTCGCGGTGCGCTGGGAAGTGGCCGGGGACGCGCGCTTCCAGACGCTCGTCGCGCAAGGCGAGGCACTGGCCCATCCCGAACTGGCCCACTCGGTCCATGTCGAGGTGGCCGGGCTGGCCCCCGATCGCCCCTACTGGTATCGCTTCCGGGTCGGGCGCGAGGAAAGCGCGGTGGGACGCACCCGGACGCTGCCGGCCCCCGGTGCCCGCGTCGAACGCCTGCGGTTCGTGGCCGCCGGTTGCCAGCACTACGAGCAGGGCCTGTTCACCGCCTGGCGCCACATTGCACAGGAGCCGGTGGATTTCGTGTTCCACTATGGCGACTATATCTACGAGAGCGCCGACCACGGCGCGGGCCCGTTCAAGGCCAATGGCCGCACCTATGACGAAGTGCGCCGCCATGTCGGGGGCGAGATCTACACGCTCGACGACTATCGCCGCCGCTACGCGCTCTACAAGTCCGACCCCGATCTTCAGGCCGCCCATGCCGCCGTGCCGTTCTGGATGAGCTTCGACGATCACGAGGTCGACAACAACTGGGCGAGCGACTTCGATCAGGACGGCACGCCCCCCGAAGCCTTCGCGTTCCGCCGCGCGATGGCCATGCAGGCCTATTACGAACACATGCCCCTGCGCCGCAGCGCCATGCCGCAGGGCAGCCACATGCAGATGTATCGCGGCGCGCGCTATGGCGACCTGCTCCACGCGTTCGTGCTCGACACCCGCCAGTATCGCGACGACCAGCTTTACGGCGACACGCTCGCCCCGCTCGGCCCCGAAGCCTTTGCCCAGCGCAGCATCATGGGCGCGGCGCAGGAACGCTGGCTCTACGATGGCCTGGCCGCCTCCGACACGCGGTGGAACCTGATCGCCCATCAGGTGATGGTGATGAACCTCGACCAGCGCAAAAGCCCCGCGCCGGGTGCCGTAGCCGGGGGCACGCCCACCTATTCGATGGACCAGTGGCCCGGCTACATGGCCAATCGCCGCCGCCTGCTCGACTGCATCGACACGCACTGCAAGGGCAATGTCGTCAATGTCACGGGCGATGCCCACCGCCACTATGCCGGCGACCTGCTCCAGGACGAAGGCGCGCCGGGCGCCGAGGGCAAAGTGATCTCCAGCGAATTCCTCGCCACCTCGATTGCCTCGGGCGCGGATGGCAAAGGCGATGACGACGCCTACAGCCGCCAGGTCCGCGCCGACAATCCGTTCCTCAAGGCCACCACCGACAAGCGCGGCTACCTGCTGTGCGACATCATCCGCAAGGAGTGGACCGGCGACCTCAAGGTTGTCGACAAGGTCACGAAGCCGGGCGGCAAGCTCTCGACTTATGCCCGCTTCATCATCGAGAACGGCCGCCCCGGCCTCAATCGCGGCTAGGCGGCCGGATCATGCGGACATCGCATGTGCCTTCGTTGCGCGTCACGGTCACGGGCTCTGTTGCAAACTCTGATGCGGTTGCCAAGGTTGGGCCCTTGGATTGGTAAGGTCGGTTGTGATGGACGATTTCAAAGGGCGGCATTTTACCGGCGAGGTCATCCTATGGGCGGTCCGCTGGTACTGCCGGTACGGCATCAGCTACCGCGATCTCGAGGAAATGCTGGCGGAACGTGGCATCGATGTCGATCACACGACCATCTATCGCTGGGTGCAGCGCTATGCGCCGGAGATGGAGAAGCGGTTGCGTTGGTTCTGGCGGCAAGGCTTTGATCCGAGCTGGCGTCTGGATGAGACCTACGTCAAGGTTCGGGGCAAATGGACCTACCTGTACCGGGCGGTCGACAAAAGGGGCGACACGATCGACTTCTTCCTCTCGTCGACCCGCAGCGCCAAAGCCGCGAAGCGCTTTCTGGGAAAGGCCCTTCGCGGGCTGAAGGGCTGGGAGAAGCCAACGAAACTCAACACCGACAAGGCCCCCAGCTACGGCGTCGCAATCGCCGAGTTGAAACGAGAAGGGAAGCTCGCCCTGGAAACCGAACACCGGCAGGTAAAATACCTGAACAACGTGCTCGAGGCCGACCATGGCAAGCTCAAATTGTTGATCAAGCCCGTGCGTGGTTTCAAATCGATGCCGACAGCCTACGCCACGATCAAGGGCTTCGAGGTCATGCGCGCCCTGCGCAAAGGGCAAGCCCGGGCATGGTGCCTGCAGCCAGGGATCAGGGGAGAGGTGCGTCTGATCGAAAGAGCATTTGGCATTGGCCCCTCGGTCATGACCGAGGCCATGGACGTGCTCAATCAGCATTTTGCCAATGCTGCCTGATCCCCAGACGGGGTGACGCTGCCCGGCCGTCACCAATGTTTGCAACAGAGCCCGATAATGCACTGAGGCCAATAAAGCATGATCGAGCAGTTCACGGCCGGTGAGGGTCGCATGCGCCTTATCAGACCCGAAGCGGCTCGATTTTCCGCCGGCCAGGACAACGCCCAGCGTCGTCATTCGATATTGCCCTGGTCGTCGTTGACGATAAGAGCGGAATCAGTCCTTGCCAATGTAACGAGCGTGAGGCCTGCCTTTACCGCTCGCTCGACGGCGAGGCTCGTCGGCGCGAAAATGGTGACCAGCATCGGGCAACCCGCACGAACCGTCTTTTCCACGAGTTCATAGCTGCAACGCGCCGTAAGCAGGAAGAAGCCAGTACCCGGATCGATGCCTTCGGTGGCAAGCGCCCCGATCAGCTTATCGAGCGCGTTGTGCCGTCCGACATCCTCGCGGACGCGCAAGATCGCTCCGTCGGGCGCGCAGAACGCGGCGGCGTGGACCGCGCCGGTCGCACGCCCCAGCGGCTGATGGTCGCGCAATGCGCCAAGGGCGCGCGCTATCCCGTTCCGGTCGGTGGTAATATGGGCTTCGACCCTCGGCAGTGGCCGGAGCACCTGCTCGATATTTTCCATGCCGCAAATGCCGCAACTGCTTTCGGTAACGCGTAGCCTGGCGCGTTCGAAGGCTCGGTCGGCGCGTTCGGCGGGCAAAGCGATGCGCGCCACCATCCCGCCATCGACCTTATGAATGTCAATCGAGAGAACCTGTTCCGCCCGCTCGATGATCCCCTCGCTTAAAGCGAAGCCGAGAGCATAATCGCGAAGATCGGCCGGAGTCGCCATCATGACGGCATAGCCGATGCCGCAGACCTCGATCGAAACGGGCGTCTCCAGTGGAATGCTGCGCAGCAGCGCACTGTCGCCGAGCTCGGTAAAGCCGAGCCGGCGAACTGCGAGATTGACGGTCTGTAGCCTCGGCATTGGCGTTATACCTTGTTCAGACACCATATTGTGGATCGTTCCCTGATCATTTGCGAAAGCCCCGGCCGGCCCAGCCTTAAGCTGCGGCTGGTGTCGCCGTCGGAGGATTGAGGACCACCGATGCCTCGGAAGTCTGCGTCTGATAGGAGAGCGTCTCCTGCAGGTAGAGCTCGACCGTCTCGCTGTCATGGCTGAGATAGCCGATCGACAGATCCTGCCCGAGCGTGAGCTCGAAATCACCGCCACGCGTCGTGACCACGACGCCGCCTTTGACGGCCGGGCTCCAGATGATCTCCTTGTCGACGAGTTTCTGGATGTGCTTCCACACCGGATAGCCGTCGTCGCTGCCGCCGGTGAGAGCCGTATAGGGGTCAGCCCCGAGCAGGAGGGCGTAAGGGCCGTTCACGCCGGCGAGACGGAGTTCGTTGACGGCCCGCTCAATGATTTCGGGATAGACGCGAATATCGGCGGGCAGCGTCAGTTTCTCATTGCTCGAAACCTGGCGGATGCCCTGGATGCCGACGGCCTCATAGCCCTCGACGACAACATGATCTTCGGCAAAGGCAATGGTCTTGGCCGCGTCCTTGAGCGGCTGCCAATCGGAATTGTTCGAGCCGCGCTCAACATCGTCGATCGCCTTGCGCGTCAGCTTGAAGGGGACACGCAGCTCGATAACGGGCTTGATCTCGCGCTTCGCGACCTTGAGGCCATCGCAGAGCGGAGCAACATCACTCGTGTGGCCTGTTCCGACCGCGGACAAGTCAAAGCCCTGCGGCCCGATCACGTCGACAAGCTTGCGGGCGGCGAGGTAGCGCTTGAGCGTGCGTGTCGCTTCATCTTCGATCTGAGCCCAAGCCGCTGCCGAGATGGGAGCCAGTTCACGGTGGAGATTGTTCATGTCAGTCCTCATCCTTCAAAGATCCGATACCGAGGGAGGTGCGCCCCTTCGTTGCCAGCCCATCGACGGCGGGCGTCGGCGTGTCCATGACACTGGGCGGCGGGGCCGATGTAACCGGCGTCACATCGTCCAGAAAACTGGCCGTCGGCACAAAGAACAGCGTGCCGGTCACTGCACGGCTGAAGTCCAGTATCCGATCGTAATTGCCGGGCGGGTTGCCGGCGAACATGTTCTGTAACATGCGCTCGGTCCGGCTCGGAGAGCGCGCATAGCCGATGAAATAGGTTCCGAATTCGCCCTTGCCGACATCGCCGAACGGCATGTTATCACGCAGGATATCGAGCTGGTTGCCATTCTCGTCCTGGATGACGTTGAGCACGTTGTGCGCGAAGGGCTGCTTCTTGCTGTCTTCGATCTCGATGTCCGAGAGCTTCTTGCGACCGATGATCCCTTCCTGCTGCTCGACCGGAACCGCGTTCCACTTGGGCAGGTCGTGGAGATATTTCTGGACGATCACATAGCTGCCCCCCGAAAAATCGGGGTCTTCCGAACCGATGATCGCTGCTTCGGTTACCGCCCGGCCCGTCGGGTTCTCGGTCCCGTCAACGAAGCCAAGCAGATCCCTCTCGTCGAAATATTTGAAGCCGTGGGTCTCATCGACAACGGTGATTGCGGCGCGCAAACGATCCATGATCTGGAGCGCAAGCTCGAAGCACTGGTCCATCTGAGTGGCGCGGATATGGAAAAGCAGGTCACCGGGTGTCGAGACCGCATGATGCACCCCGTTGATTTCTCGGAAAGGATGCAGCTCCTTCGGTCGCGGGGTACCGAAAAGACGGTCCCACGCCTCAGAGCCAAATCCCATGACGCAGGAGAGGCCGCCCTCGAGATCGCGAAAGCCGACCGCGCGAACGAAAGCTGATAGATCAGCGCAGAATGCCCGCACGGCATCTGCATGTTCGCTGCCCTCATTGATTGTCGCCACGAGGAATATCGCTGAGCGCGAGAGTTTCGCCGCGACTGGTTGACTTTCAATGTTTTCAATGGCGTCCACAAATTCACTCCCGTTGGGCGGTAGATCGGATCGATGCCGCTGCTGTGCCCTTTACTCTTCCGCCAGGCTCTTGGCTTTCTCAAGCGCTTCGTCGATCGTGCCGACCATATAAAATGCAGATTCAGGAAGCGCGTCGAACTCGCCGCTGCACATCCTCTGGAAGCCTGAGATCGTGTCGTCGAGCTTGACGAACCGACCAGGCGTCCCTGTAAATACCTCCGCGACGAAAAACGGCTGGGATAAAAAGGGGTGACTACACGAAAGTGACGTATCTGCACGCTAAGGGTGAACGGATCGGGAACGCTTGGGCTTTGCGTCCTTCTCCGTGGCTTCGAGGGCTTTGTAGAGGGCGGTTTTGCCGATCTTGAGGCGCGCGGCGGCTTCGCGAACGGTGAGGCCGGAAGCGATATGATCGCGTGCCTTGCGGAGCTTGTCGGGTGTGACCACTGGCCGACGCCCGCCGGGACGGCCTCGCTCGCGAGCAGCCTTGAGGCCGGCATGGGTGCGTTCCCGGATCAGATCGCGCTCGAATTGGGCAAGCGAGCCGAAGATGTTGAACACCAGCATCCCGCCGGAAGTGGTGGTGTCGATGTTTTCGGTGAGCGAGCGGAACCCGATGCCGCGCGCCGCCAGCTCGCCGACTTTCTCGATCAGATGGCTCATGGAGCGGCCAAGACGATCGAGTTTCCAGACCACCAGCGTGTCACCGCTGCGCAGATAGGCGAGCGCTTCGGTCAAACCAGGCCGATCGGCCTTCGCCCCTGATGCGTGATCGTTGAATATACGGTCGCACCCGGCATTGTTCAGCGCGTCGAGCTGAAGCGAGAGCTTTTGGTCTGCGGTCGAGACTCGCGCATAGCCGATCAGCGCCACAGACTGTCCGATCCTGTCCGTTTTCCCGTCATTATGCAATCTTGTCCGAATCGCCGTTGCAGGTCCAGAGTTAACGGACATATTCCTGTTGGCCGCCAGAGGACCGTCTGCCGGACACGCAAAGCGAAGGAGATGATGCTTGGCGAGACGGCGACTGGTGAGCCCGGAAATCTGGGCGGGGCATTATGGCGCGCCGCTCGATGAGCGCGAGATCGCGCGTCATTATACGCTGACCAGCGACGACCTGGAAATTGTCGGCCGCCGTCGCGGCGATGCCACCCGGCTCGGCTATGCGCTGCTCATGCTATATATGAGATGGCCTGGCCGTGCGCTGGAAGCGGGCGAAGTCCCGCCCACTCCTGTGCTCGCCTATGTGGCGCAGCAACTCGGCGTCGCGCCGGCAGCCTTCGCGGATTATGCCCATCGGGACCAGACCCGTCGCGAGCATCTCGTCGAAATCCGACGATCGCACGGGTTCAGGATTTTTGACCGCCAAGCGTTCCGTGACGTTGTCGCCTTCTCGATCCCAATCGCGCAGACCATCATCCACCCCGGCCAGATGGCAGGCGTCATCGTCGATGAACTCCGACGTCGGCAGATCCTCCTGCCTTCCTCGTCGATTCTCGAAGCGGTGCTGCGGCAGGCGCGCCAGCAAGCCGAACAGCTTACCTATGAAGTGCTCACAAATGGCTTGCTGCCCGACACCCTTCAAGGCCTGGACGATTTGCTGGCCCGACGACCGGGGCAGGCCGCGACATGGCTATCCTGGCTGCGCAATGCGCCACAGTCGCCGGCAGCGCGCAACATCCTGCGCCTGATCGAACGGCTCGCCTATATCCGCGCGCTGGGCCTCGATCGCGCCCGTGCTGACATGATCCCGGCTTTGACTTTTGACAGGCTGGCGGACGAAGGCAGCCGCATCACACCCCAGCACCTTGGCGAACTCAATCCCCTGCGCCGGCATGCGACGCTGGCGGCAACCGGCATCCGCCTTGAGGAAAGCCTGACCGACGCGGCGCTGACGATGTTCGATAAACTGTTAGGCAGCATGGTGCGCCGCGCCGAGAACCGGACCCGCGACAAAGCCCTCAAGACGGTGCGCGAGTTGCAAGGTCATCTCCGGATGCTCACGGGCTCTTGCCGCCTCCTCATCGACGCGCACACCAAGGGCGTGGATTCGCTGGCGCAGATCGAGGCGCTGGACTGGCAGCGCTTCGCCGTGGCCGTCGAGCAGGCCGAAGTGCTCGGGCGACCGGAAACCGTCGATCGCACCGCCGAGTTGATCGAGCGGCATCGCACGGTGAAACTTTTTGCCGGCCACTTTCTCAACGCCTTTGAATTTCGCGGCGCCGGTGCGGTGCAGGGTCTCCTGTCGGCGCTGGCCATCATCGCGGAGCTATACCGGACCGGCAAACGGCGCTTGCCGGATCGCGTGCCGCTGCGCTTTGTGCCATCCTCATGGCGGGCGTTCGTCCTGCGGGATGGCATCGTCGATCGTGCCGCTTATGAACTATGCGCCTTGTCGCAACTGCGCGAGCGGTTGCGAGCTGGGGATATATGGGTCGCGGGAAGCCGGCAGTTTCGCGATTTTGACAGCTATCTCATACCGCCGGCGACCTTTGCGGCGCTTCGCGAGAAGGGGCTGTTGCCGCTCGCCATCGAAACGGATTTCGATCACCATATCGAGGAAAGGCGCACCAGGCTCGACACGGCGATCGAACAGGTGACGGTCCTCGCCCGACAGGGCGAGCTGCCTCAGGTCAGGCTTGACGAAAACGGCCTCGTCATCTCGCCGCTGAAAGCGGCAACACCGCCCGCCACCGAGATTGCCCGTCGCGCCGCCTATGATCGACTGCCGCGCGTGAAGATCACCGATCTTCTGCTGGAGGTCGATGCCTGGACTGGGTTCAGCGAATGCTTCATCCATCGTCGTTCGGGCCGGGAAGCCGACGATCGCAATGCGCTGCTCACGGTCATCCTCGCCGATGGCATCAATCTCGGCCTCACACGCATGGCGGAAACCTGCCGGGGCGCAAGTCTGCGCCAGCTCGCCCATCTTCACGACTGGCACATCAGCGAGGCAGCCTATGGCGAAGCGCTGGGAAGGCTGATCGACGCCCATCGCGCCATGCCGCTCGCCGCGCTGTGGGGAGACGGCACCACTTCGTCGAGCGACGGACAGCAATTTCATGCCGGGGGCCGTGGGGCCGCGATCGGCGATATCAACGCGCGCAGCGGCAACGAACCGGGCGTCGCCTTCTACACCCATGTCTCGGATCGATATGACCCCTTCGCAAGTCGGGTGATCGCGGCAACCGCTGGCGAAGCGCCCTATGTGCTGGATGGCTTGCTGTATCACCAGACCGGCCTGACGATCGAGGAGCACTACACCGATACGGGCGGGGCATCGGACCATGTATTCGGCCTCATGCCCTTCTTCGGCTACCGCTTCGCACCGCGCCTGCGCGACATCAAAGAGCGTCGTTTGCACCTTCTTCCGGGCCAGGAATCCGGCCCTTTGCTTACCGGCATGACAGCCGAGCCGATCGCATTGGGTCATGTCGCGACGCATTGGGACGAACTGCTGCGGTTCGCCACGTCGATCCGCACCGGCACCGTCACTGCTTCGGCGATGCTGCGCCGCCTGTCCGCCTATCCGCGACAGAACGGACTGGCCCTCGCGCTACGCGAACTGGGCCGCCTCGAACGCTCGATTTTCATGCTCGACTGGCTGCGCGACATCGATCTGCGCCGGCGCACCCAGGCGGGCCTCAACAAGGGCGAGGCCCGCAACGCGCTCGCCCGCGCGATCTTCTTCAACCAGCTAGGCGAACTGCGCGATCGTCGGTTCGAGAACCAGACCTATCGTGCCTCCGGCCTCAATCTGCTCGTCGCCGCCATCATCTTGTGGAACACCCGCTATCTCGAAATGGCGCTGGCGGACATCGGCACGCCCGATGAGATCGCCCGCCACATCGCACCCTTGGGCTGGGAGCATATTTCGCTGACCGGTGATTATAGCTGGAATGTCGATGATCGGCCCGATCCGGATGCGTTGCGACCGCTGCGCGCCGTCAGCTCCCTGTTAGCCGCATGACGTTCGCTATCCGTTCGCCCTTACCGTGCAGATACGTCACTTTCGTGTAGTCACCCCTAAAAAGCGCTCGATCTTGCGCGCCCGCGCGACGGTCGATTTGTCCTCCTCCGACAGCTCGTCCATCCCGAGAATGGCGATGATGTCCTGCAAGGATTTGTAGCGTTGCAGGATCGCCTGGACCTGCCTTGCCACCTCATAATGTTCCGCGCTGACGGTCAGGGGCGTCAGCAGGCGGGATGTGGAGTCCAGCGGATCGACCGCGGGATATATGCCTTTTTCGGCGATCGAACGGGATAGCACCGTTGTCGCATCGAGATGTGCAAAGGAGGTTGCCGGCGCAGGGTCGGTAAGATCGTCGGCCGGGACATAGATGGCCTGCACGGATGTGATCGACCCGGCTGTTGTCGTCGTGATGCGCTCCTGCAAGGCCCCCATCTCCGTGGCCAGGGTCGGCTGATATCCAACGGCCGAGGGTATACGGCCCAGAAGTGCGGAAACCTCGGACCCGGCCTGCGTGAAGCGGAAGACATTATCGACGAAAAAGAGGACATCCTGTCCCTGGTCGCGAAAATACTCGGCCAGAGTGAGGCCTGTGAGCCCGACCCTGGCCCGGGCGCCTGTAAGAGCCCTCGTAGCCCAGCACGACGTGGTCGGCATGCATCTGCTTGGCGGTGCGCCGTTGTTTGCGCGATCGGCCCGCCTCGATCCGCAGCCATGCCGACAGCTTCTCGGCGAACGGATCCAGCTTGCTCGGCCGCTCGGGAACCTTGAACTTGGGCTCCACGGTGCCCGCGCGCAGGTACTTGCGGATCGTGTTGCGCGACAGTCCGGTGCGTCGCTCAATCTCCCGGATCGGCATCCCTTCACGGAAATGCCAGCGCCGGATTACGCTCAATAACGCCATGTCGATCACTCCTTGATCCCCCGACGCAAATGCCAGGGGGAAGCTCAGAACATGGGTCACTTCTCAGTGGAAACTTTGGACCTTCCCGGGTCAGCTCTCAGCGGAAATCAACAGCCAGTTCCTTCGATGCCGAATGCGTGCACGGTTCCGTGCTCGGTTGCCCAAGCTGCCACCTGGCGATAGCCCTTGCTGGTTACCGGGAACGATGCTGTGGCAAGCCGCGCGCCCAGTCCGTTGATCGCGACCGCGACGTGAACGTCTTTATGGGTGTCGATGCCGATGACGACAGCGTCTGGTGTAATATCATGCATATTGGTCCTCCAGGCGGGTGGAACCCGAAGGCCCTTCGCGAGCGGACAGGACTGTGACGGGACGGCACTCCCTCAGGCTCCTATCAAGTCACGTTTCGCGACGCCTCGGGTGCAGCCTGGAGGGCCGACAGATCAACGCCATGACACGTGGTCAGTCGTAAGCATGGGTCAGACCTTCCAGACTGCATGCATCTTCTCACAGTCATAGCTGTCGCCGACGCTGCCGACCGATGGCACGAGGTTGGCTTCGGCCAGGCGCTGGGTGTAGTTCATGGCGAGATATTGAACACCCCTGTCGCTATGGTGGATCGGGCAAGCGCGATCTGCCTGCCGACGCTCCGATGCCCTTCCGCAAGGAATGGCAGAAAATCGTCATGGGCGATGACGGCAAGATCAATCGGCGGCTCTGGGAAATCGCGACTATCGCGCATCTGCGCAACAAGCTGCGCTCCGGTGATGTCTGGGTGGAACGATCGACGGGATACCGCCAGTTCGACAGCTACCTGCTAAGCGAACCGAAGGCCAAGCCGATCGTGTCGGCTCTTGGTCTGCCACCCACAGCCGGCGAATGGCTCGAACAGCGGGGCCGCGAACTGGACTGGCGGCTGAAGAAATTCGCCCGGAGCCTGAAGCGCGACGCTCTGGAGGGTGTGCGATACCGCGACGGCCGCCTCCAGATATCCCCCGTTCGCACGATCGCAACGCCCGACGCCGAAGCCCTGGCCGACGGCCTGGTCTGCATTTCGCTGCCCTTCCGGACAAGCGTCAGACCGAGTTGGTTGATCTCATTACAACGCGCTCCACGAACGACAAGCGTGACATCGCGACCTGCTGCCGACCAAAGCCCTCCGAAATAACCGCCAACGGCACCAGCGCCCACGACCAGGATTCGCAACACTTGTCTCCTTGAAATGTGATCAAGCGGCTCTCAGCTTTGTCGATTTCCCTTGCCGCAAGGTCAGCAGCAGCACGCCAGCGGCGATGACGCCCATCGCGCCGGCCGCCAGGAAAGCGGGCAGATAGGTTCCGCTTTGTTCGCGGATCACGCCAGCGCCGAAGGCGGCGAAGGCTGCCCCGAGCTGGTGCCCAGTCTGGATCCAACCGAATACGATTGGGGCCTCTTGTTCCCCGAACGCCTCGTTCGCCAGCTTCACGGTGGGCGGCACCGTTGCAATCCAGTCGAGCCCGTAGAAAATGGCGAAAACGCCAAGGCTTACTGTGTCGAAGCTCAAGAATGGTAGCGCCATCAGTGAGAAACCGCGCAGGCCGTAATAGACGATCAGCAGCACGCGCGGATTGTAGCGGTCGGTCAGCCATCCCGATGCCGTGGTGCCGAACAGATCGAAGAAGCCCATGGTCGAGAGCAGACCCGCCGCAGCCACAGGGGCGATGCCATGGTCTCCGCAAAATGCGATCATATGGGTGCCGACAAGACCATTGGTCGTCAGGCCGCAGACAAAGAAGGTTCCGAACAGTAGCCAAAAGACGGGTCGCCGCGCAGCGCGAACCAGCACACTGATCGCCAGACCGGCCGTGCGCGCCTGCTTACTCAGTGTTGGAGGGGCACTTTCAGGGGTTTCTCCAAACCGACGCGTACCGATATCACCGGGATGCTCAGGCAGCACCAGCGCAACGATTGGCACGAGGATCAGACAAGCCAGGCTTACCGCCATGACGACTGGCCGCCATGCTCCCTGATTTGACAGCCATGCCAGAAAGGGCAGGAAAATGAGGGAGCCTGTTGCTGTGCTGGCACTGAGCAAGCCCATGATCAGACCTTGCCGGGTGGCGAACCAGCGATTGACCACGGCAGCCCCCAGAACGGATGCGACCGCGCCGCTGCCAATGCCGGACAGCACACCCCAGCTCATTATGTACTGCCAGGGGAGATGCATCCAGAGGCTGGCGAATGTGGATATCGCCATGAGCATTAGGCCGGCCAGCATTGTACGGCGGATTCCGAATGACATCATCAGTGCCGCCGCGAACGGGCCGACGAGGCCATAGAGGAAGATTCCCACTGCAGCAGCGAGCGAAATAGTCGCCCGATCCCACCCGAAGTTGATCTGCAGGGGCATCATCAGAACGCCGGGCGTGGCGCGAAGCCCGGCCGAAACAAGCAGCGCCAAGAAGGTGACGGCGACAATCAGGACGATGTGAACGCGCGGT
Organism: Novosphingobium sp. IK01; assembly: GCF_033242265.1. Classification (NCBI taxonomy): domain Bacteria; kingdom Pseudomonadati; phylum Pseudomonadota; class Alphaproteobacteria; order Sphingomonadales; family Sphingomonadaceae; genus Novosphingobium; species Novosphingobium pituita. The sequence continues at coordinate 43,661 of NZ_BTFW01000003.1, forward strand.
GAAACAAGGCCGGTCCGATGTAATATGCGGCTCACTGCATCGCCTCCTGCGAAATTGTCACCAGATCCTGAAGTGCAGCCTCCGTGGTGTTCCAACGGTCCAGGCCGAACTTTTCGATCAGCTGCCGTTGCGCCGCCAGCCACGCATCGGTTGAATTTTCGATGGCTTGATGGCCCAGGTCAGTCAGGCGCGCATTTTTTGCCCGACCATGACCGTCTTCGAGCGCTACCCAGCCATCCCGCTCAAGAGGCTTGAGCGCGCGATAGAGCGTGGTGCGGTCCATTACGAGAATATGAGCAAGATCCATCAAGGGTAGCGGCTCACGCCGGGCGATGTTGAAGAGCACGGCAAACTGGCCAAGCGAAAGGCCAGTGCCTTCCATCACTTCATCATAGAAGCGTGTAACTGCGCGCGATGCCTTACGCAGCGCGTTGCAGGCGCAGTTTAAGTCGGCGATTGCAAGTGAATCATGATGCATATGCATCTTATGCCACCGATTGCGTTGTTTGGTCAACTCAGATTGTGACACCTCTCGTCAGCGCATCGAAGTGGGAGCAACGGAATTGCCCGATGCCGGGACGAGTGGATGAAGTGTCAGCCATGCTGGTGCCGCGGCGACTAAACTCTCGGCGCAGCAGTTCGTTCTCCACCCCGTGGCGACTGTTGCGGTGGTGTACAGGAAACAGGTCAGTCCGTCCGAAAACGCACGGGCTGATCGGGTTTCGGTCGAGCGGAGGGGCTTCACGCAGCGGCCCGCTGGTTTTTCGGCGCGGAAGGCGTGGTGACGGTCTCGATGAACCTTATCGGCATCTATACGCGAGTTATGCCGGAGACGGCTGAAGCGCGACCTTTTCAGGCCTGCACGGCGCGTAGCAGGGCCGGAATCCCGAGGATGTTGATCGCCCTGCGCAGATTGTAGGCGAGCGCCGTCAGACTGAACTCGGCGTTGACGTTGGCGAGGCCCCGCATGAGGAATGCGCCCTGGTTGGCTCTGTTGCAAACTCTGATGCGGTTGCCAAGGTTGGGCCCTTGGATTGGTAAGGTCGGTTGTGATGGACGATTTCAAAGGGCGGCATTTTACCGGCGAGGTCATCCTATGGGCGGTCCGCTGGTACTGCCGGTACGGCATCAGCTACCGCGATCTCGAGGAAATGCTGGCGGAACGTGGCATCGATGTCGATCACACGACCATCTATCGCTGGGTGCAGCGCTATGCGCCGGAGATGGAGAAGCGGTTGCGTTGGTTCTGGCGGCGAGGCTTTGATCCGAGCTGGCGTCTGGATGAGACCTACGTCAAGGTTCGGGGCAAATGGACCTACCTGTACCGGGCGGTCGACAAAAGGGGCGACACGATCGACTTCTTCCTCTCGTCGACCCGCAGCGCCAAAGCCGCGAAGCGCTTTCTGGGAAAGGCCCTTCGCGGGCTGAAGGGCTGGGAGAAGCCAACGAACTCAACACCGACAAGGCCCCCAGCTACGGCGTCGCAATCGCCGAGTTGAAACGAGAAGGGAAGCTCGCCCTGGAAACCGAACACCGGCAGGTAAAATACCTGAACAACGTGCTCGAGGCCGACCATGGCAAGCTCAAATTGTTGATCAAGCCCGTGCGTGGTTTCAAATCGATGCCGACAGCCTACGCCACGATCAAGGGCTTCGAGGTCATGCGCGCCCTGCGCAAAGGGCAAGCCCGGGCATGGTGCCTGCAGCCAGGGATCAGGGGAGAGGTGCGTCTGATCGAAAGAGCATTTGGCATTGGCCCCTCGGTCATGACCGAGGCCATGGACGTGCTCAATCAGCATTTTGCCAATGCTGCCTGATCCCCAGACGGGGTGACGCTGCCCGGCCGTCACCAATGTTTGCAACAGAGCCCGCCATCGATCCCGAGGCGCGGCTGCTGACGATTTCGCGCAGCAAGGGCGATCAGGAGGGAAAGGGCGCGACCGCGTTCCTCAGCCCGCGCTCGGTGCGGGCGATCGCCGCCTGGACTGCGGCTGCCGACATCGAGGAGGGACCGCTGTTTCGCCGGGTGCAGGTGCGCCGCTACAAGGCGCGGGCCGCGGTCAAGGGGCGGCGGATCGAGACGATTTCTGGCCGCGAAAGCTGGGATCTGCGCAAGACGTTGCCGAAGTCGGCGGTGCCGGCGCGCACCGAATATGATGTGGGAGAGGGGGCGTTGCACCCGGGTTCGATCGGGCCGATCTGGCGGGCAATGATCCGGCGCGCCTTCGACAAGGGCGCGCTGAGCGACCTCACCGCCGATGATCTGGCGCAGTTGCTCAAGGGCGTGAGCGCGCATTCGACGCGGGTGGGCTTGAACCAGGATCTGTTTGCGAGCGGCGAAGATCTGGCGGGGATCATGGATGCGCTACGCTGGAAGAGTCCCCGGATGCCGCTCGCCTATAATCGCAATCTGGCGGCTGAGCAGGGTGCCGCCGGCCGCTTGATCGCGAAAATCGGGTGATTAGATCTTGAGCTGCGCACAATTAGGTATTTGTGACGGTTAGGTATTTGTGACGGTGTTTGAAAATTCCGAGTGCGCCAGATCACGCGGATTAGCGTTCCAGCGAATGTCCGACGGAATCGGAAAAGAAAACCCGCCCGTCTTCGTCTTACCGAGACTCCTTCGGGTCGCTGGCTGATGCTATGCCTTCGTGTTTCGGATTCAAGGCTAAACTAGCGGGGCTGAGCAGTTTCTCAGGCTGTGTACATCGCCGCGACCGACGACCTGGAAATATGCGCTAGCCTTGCGTTTTTGCGCAATTATGATAGATGTATTATATATGCATGATTGGAGCACGAGTCGTGGACGGTGTCTCGAAAATCAGAGAAGAAGAGCTGACTCCTTTGGTGGAGGAATTTTACGCGCGGGTCCGCGCCGACCCCGCGCTTGGGCCGATTTTCAACGATGCGATCGATGACTGGCCGGAGCATCTTGGGAAGCTGACTGCGTTCTGGTCCTCCGTCATGCTCACCAGTGGCCGATACAAGGGGCAACCGGTGCCGGCCCATTTGAAGCATAAGGCCAGGATAACGCCCGTGCTGTTCGAGCGGTGGCTCGCACTCTGGGTTCAAACGACCAATGACAGGATGACGCCCGAAGCGGCAGCGGCGCTACAAGCGAAGGCGCGGCGGATCGCCGAGAGCCTGCAACTGGCGATGTTCTTCCAACTGGAGGAACGGAGTGCTGCATCGGTCGCCAACGCGGAACGTAAGGATGCCATCGAGCGACCAGGGCAAACCCATGGCTGAAATCTTGCCTTACCGTTCCACGCCGGTGTTCGACCAGGACACTCTGCCGGCTGCCTTGCGCGCGCGACATGACACGAAGGCTGGTGTTTGGGGCGTGATCCGGGTTTTCGAGGGCGAACTCCGGCTAACCTACCTCGAGCCACCTTCGGAGATCGTCCTGACGCCTGACCAGCCTGGCTTGATTCTCCCTCAGCAACCGCATTTCGTAACGCCGACAGGGCCGATGAAGATGCAGGTGGATTTTTACGATCACATTCCCAAGCTCTGACATTCCGGGATTTTCAACGCATCCAAAAAGGAGAAGTTGATGACGCAGCCCCTCAGCGATCAGACCATCGCGCTCGTCAAGGCGACCGTCCCCGCGCTCGAAGCACATGGCCTCGACATCGTGAACGAGATGTATTCCCGGATGTTCCAGAACCCGAACATTCGCGACCTTTTCAACCAATCGCACCATGGTGATGCCGGTTCGCAGCCGCGGGCACTGACCGGCGCCATTCTCGCCTATGCGAGCAACATCGAAAATCTCGGTGCGCTTGCCCCGGCGGTCGAGCGGATCGCGCAGAAGCATGTTGGCCTGCAAATTCTGCCCGAACATTATCCGCACGTTGCTGAGGCGCTCCTGGGGGCGATCAAGGCGGTGCTGGGGGATGCGGCCACCGATGAAATTCTCGCTGCCTGGGGCGAAGCCTACTGGTTCCTGGCTAACATCCTGATCGCCCGCGAGCAGCGAGTCTACTCAGAACAGAAGGACGCGACCGGCGGATGGAATGGCTGGCGCGATTTTCGCGTCGAGGACGTCGTGCGTGAGAGCAGCGTCATCAATTCCTTCGTTCTGCGCCCCGTTGATGGCGGGGCCGTCATGCGGCACAAGCCCGGGCAATATCTGACCTTCTGGCTTGAAATTCCGGGACATCCGCCAGTCAAGCGCAACTATTCGATTTCAGCAGCCCCCAACGGCGAAACCTATCGCATTTCGGTCAAGCGTGAGCCGCTTGGTCTTGCGTCAGACTGGCTTCATGATGAAGCCAAGCCGGGCACGGTGCTCAAAGTTGCCGCGCCTGCAGGCGAATTCTTCCTGGCAGCGCATGTCGAACGCCCGGTGATCCTCCTGTCGGGCGGCGTGGGGCTGACCCCGATGGTGGCGATGCTCGAAACGCTTGCTGAGGGCGAGACGGGAGTCCCCGTGCACTATGTCCACGGAACTTATGACCGCGATACCCACGCAATGCGTGATCATGTTCGCGCTGTCGCTGGGCGGGGCAAGTCAATCACCGTCACCGATTTTCATCAGACCCCGCTCGAAGATGAAGTCGCAGGACGGGATTATGACGTCGCCGGCATCATTACCGATGAATGGCTGGTCGCCAACACGCCTATAGGTGAGGCCGATTACTATATCTGCGGACCACGCCCGTTTCTGCGGCACGCCGTCTCGACCTTGTCGCTGGCTGGCGTCCCATCCGACCGCATTCATTACGAATTCTTCGGTCCGGCGGACGAATTGCTCGCCGCCTGACTGAGCGCGGAGAAGGGCGACATCGCCCTTCTCCGCGTCTACTCAAACCGCCATGTCGGCGTGATCTCGGACTTCTGGACGCACTTGGGCGTCAGCGACAGGTTCCTCGACGAGAATCGCGAACTTGGCACCCTTGTAATAGATGCTGGGCCGATGCCAGGCCCGCGTCACGACGACGACCGTTCCGTCGATCTCGATCTCTTCGCCTGCCTGGGGTGACCGCGCGAAGTGAAAACTGCCCCAGGCTGCTGGGGAACTGCTATCGCCAGCCCAAACGTCAACGAGCATTTACTTCTCCTCCTTATTCAACGGGCGGTCTGTGATGGTGGATAGCGCCACGGCTTGCCCTGGCCGATCGCCGCGTCAAACTGCGTTTCGGCGAAGCTCCAATTTGCGAGCCTGTTCCACCAGGACGTGATCCAGCCCGCGCGATCCTGGCGGTAATCGATGTAGTAGGCATGCTCCCACACATCGCAAGCAAGCAGCGGCTGAAGCGCCCCGGGTTTCCCGGAGGCTCCGATTTGTGAGAAGGAGCTTTCGTGATGAACAAGACCCGGAACAAGTTTTCACCTGAAGTCCGCGAACGCGCGGTGCGCATGGTTGGCGAGCATCGCGCCGATTACGGCTCGGAGTGGGAGGCGATGACCTCGATCGCCAGCAAGATTGGCTGCACGGCCGAGACTCTGCGCCGCTGGTGCCGTGAGGAGGCGAGCCGACGAACGGCACCAGCGGCGCTGGCCGCCGATGACCAGGCCCGGCTCAAACTGCTGGAGCGCGAGGTCAAGGAACTGCGGCGCGCCAACGAGATCCTGCGCAAGGCATCAGCGTATTTTGCGATGGCGGAGCTTGTCTTATGAGAATTCCCGGCTCCTGAGGCAAAAGGGAGCCACAACCCGGCACCGCAGCTGCGGTGCCGGGTTGTGGCGGAGGCGGCGCCGTGCGGAGCTTGGTCTTGCAGGACCGCGGTCGAGTTTGGCGAGCCTCCGTCTTTTCTTACGACCTGAACGGATACGTGGGCTCCGGGCCCGAACGACAAGCAAAGGTAGAAAGAAGAGATGGCCAAGGATACCATCGGGATCGACGTGTCGAAAGACCGCCTGGATGCGTTTTGGCATTCCCAAGACGCAGCACTCAGCCTGCCCAACACGGTTGAGGGTTTCGCCCAGCTATGCACATGGCTGGGTAAGAATAAGGGGGTGTTGGTCGTTTTCGAGGCGACCGGCGCATATCATCGTGGGCTTGAACGATACCTCAGCTTGGCGGGGCAGCCTTTCATCAAGGTCAATCCGAAGCAAGCGCGGCGCTTTGCTCAGGCTATCGGCCGTCTGGCCAAGACCGACAGCGTTGATGCCAGGATGTTGGCACGAATGGGCGTGGTCCTTGATCTGGCCCCACAAGGCATTGAAGGCGAAGATATTCATGATCTCAGAGAGTTGCTGACAGCTAGGATCGTGTCCCACGGCATGGTGTAGCTTATCTGGGCCACCGCCAAATTCGGCATCAGCTTGAGCCGATCATGCGCCTGGCACAGCCGAGAGCACGACGATGGGATTGTCGCTCACCGGCGCCATGGTTTCAAGCGACATGTATCGTCCACGCTGGACGGCCCATTCATCGGACTGTTCCATGAGAATGGCGCCGATGAGGCGGGTGATCGCAGCCTCGTTCGGGAAGATGCCGACAACCTCGGTGCGGCGTTTGATTTCGCCGTTCAGCCGCTCGATGGGATTCGTGCTGTGCAACTTGGCGCGGTGCTCCTTTGGGAAGGTCATGTAGGCCAGCACGTCGGGTTCGGCATCGTCCATCAAGGTGGCGAGTTTTGGGAGCTTCGGACGCATCTGGTCGGCGACAGAGCGCCATTGCTGGCTGGCTGCCTCGGGCGTTTCCTGTGCGAAGGCGGTGCCGATGAAGGCCGAGACGACCCGGCGACCGCTCTTGCCGGCATGGGCCAGGGCATTGCGCATGAAGTGGACGCGGCAACGCTGCCATGTCGCGCACAGCAGCTTGGAGACCGCCGCCTTGATGCCCTCATGCGCATCGGAGATCACCAGCTTCACGCCGCGCAGGCCCCGGCGCGTCAACTTGCGCAGAAAGGCCGTCCAAAATGGCTCAGCCTCCGATGGGCCGATGTCCATACCCAGCACTTCGCGGCGACCGTCGCTGTTGACGCCCACCGCAATGATCACCGCAACGGATACGATCCGGCCATTCTGGCGGACTTTGACATAGGTGGCGTCGATCCACAGGTAGGGCCAGTCGCCCTCGATCGGGCGATCGAGGAAGGCATGCACCTTTTGGTCGAGCTCTTCGCACAGGCGGCTGACCTGGCTTTTGGAGATGCCATCCATGCCCAGCGCTTTGACCAGGTCATCGACCGAGCGCGTCGAGATGCCATGCACGTAGGCTTCCTGGATGACCGCCGTCAGCGCCCGTTCGGCCATCCGGCGCGGCTCCAGAAATCCAGGAAAATAGCTGCCTTTACGCAACTTGGGGATGCGCAGTTCGACCGTGCCGGCGCGGGTGTGCCAGTCGCGGTTGCGATAGCCGTTGCGCTGGACGAGCCGGTCGGCAGACTTCTCGCCGTGACCGGCACCAGTCAGGCCTCCCACCTCCATCTCCATCAGCCGCCCGGCGGCAAACGAGATCATCTCGCGCAAAATATCCGCGTCAGGGGCCTTCTCGACCAGCGTGCGCAAGTGCATCATGGAATCGGTCATCGTGGTTCTCCAGGTTCGAGCTTTGCAACCCAAACCTATCCGAAAATCGCGGTGACCACCCGCGCTGCTGGCCGGACGCTACAGCGCTATATGGAAAGCGCGCGCCCGGCCAGCAGCGCTACCGTCAGAACCTACACCACGTCCCGGGACGCGACCACAGCTAGGCGGGCCATGGTCAAAGATCAGATCACCGCAAAGACGCGTCTCGCCACAGCGAGCAACCCGCTTGTGAAGGACCAACTTTGCCGCCGGATCGATGACATCGACACGGACATCAAAGCCCTGGATCAAGTGATTGCGCAGATCGCTCAGCAGCGTGGCACCCTTGATGAGCGCATCAGACGCCTCATGACCATTCCCGGGATCGGCAGATTGACCGCGACCACGTTGGTGATCGACATGCCAGAGCTTGGACATCTCGACAGCAAAAAGATCGCCGCTCTGGCTGGGCTTGCGCCTATGACGCAACAGTCAGGCAAGTGGCAAGGCAAAGAGCGGATTATTGGTGGTAGGGCATCACTTCGACGGGCAATTTACATGCCTGCGTTGGTTGCCATTCGCTTCAATCATGATTTCCGTGACAAATATCAGCAGTTCGTAAATGCAGGGAAAGCAAAGAAGGTGGCTATCACCGCCGTCATGCGGCGCATCATCGTTCTGGCAAACACGTTGTTGCGTGAAGGACGCGATTGGCAACCTGTTCGCCCTTGACCAAGACGGATACTCGACCGCCGCGAGAAATGATGATGTCGTTCATCGACGCCCATCGTGAGGATCTGGGTATCGAGCCGATCTGCCATGAGTTGGCGATCGCCCCGTCCTCCTACCATGAACATGCACGTCGCCTGGCCGATCCTGGCAGGCGCCCCGCGCGTGCCCGTCGTGATGACGAGATCAAGGCGCAGATCAAGCGCGTCCACGAGGCCAGTTCCGGGCTCTATGGAGCGCGCAAAGTCTGGCACCAGTTGCTGCGCGATGGCGTGGCTGTCGCCCGGTGCACCGTGGAGCGCCTGATGGCGGCCATGGGGCTGGCGGGCATTCGGCGTGGCAAGACGACGATCACCACGGTCAGCAATCCGAAAGCCCCGTGCCCATTGGATAAAGTCAATCGCGAGTTCCGCGTTGAACGTCCCAACGCATTGTGGGTGGTCGATTTTACATACGTCCACACCTGGGCCGGCTTCGTTTATGTAGCTTTCGTGATCGACGCCTATGCCCGCCGGATCGTGGGCTGGAAGGTCAGCACGTCGGCTACCGCCGGCTTCGTGCTGGACGCCTTGGAACAGGCGATACACGCCCGCAGGCCAGGGCCGGAAGATGGCCTGATCCACCATAGCGACAGGGGCGTTCAATATCTCGCCATGAACTACACCCAGCGTCTGGCCGAAGCCAACCTCGTGCCATCGGTCGGCAGCGTCGGCGACAGCTATGACTGTGAGAAGATGCATGCAGTCTGGAAGGTCTGACCCATGCTTACGACTGACCACGTGTCATGGCGTTGATCTGTCGGCCCTCCAGGCTGCACCCGAGGCGTCGCGAAACGTGACTTGATAGGAGCCTGAGGGAGTGCCGTCCCGTCACAGTCCTGTCCGCTCGCGAAGGGCCTTCGGGTTCCACCCGCCTGGAGGACCAATATGCATGATATCACACCAGACGCTGTCGTCATCGGCATCGACACCCATAAAGACGTTCACGTCGCGGTCGCGATCAACGGACTGGGCGCGCGGCTTGCCACAGCATCGTTCCCGGTAACCAGCAAGGGCTATCGCCAGGTGGCAGCTTGGGCAACCGAGCACGGAACCGTGCACGCATTCGGCATCGAAGGAACTGGCTCATACGGTGCCGGCCTCGCACGTGCGCTGGCTGCGAAGGGTTTGCGCGTCATTGAGGTCGGCCGGATCAACCGGCAGCTCCGGCGTCGATATGGCAAGACCGATACCGTGGATGCCGAGTCCGCTGCAAGGGCCGTGCTTGCGGGTGACGCCGACGGTGAGCCCAAAGTTGGTGATGGCACCGTTGAAATGATCCGTCACCTCAAGATAGCCCGCAACACTGCGCTCAAAGCGCGAACACAAGCCATGGTCACGCTCAAGACAATGCTGGTGAACGCGCCACAGGCGTTGCGCGAGCGGTTCATCGGCATCACCGGCAAGATGACGCTTATCCGAGCGATCGCAGCGCTGCGCCCGGGGGCACTGGTGTCCACCACTGCATCGGCGAAGATGGCGCTACGCGCATTAGCGAACCGATGGCTGATGCTGGATGCCGAGATCAAGGAGCACGAAGCCGCCCTCGAGCAGTTGGTGCGTGCCCACGCACCGGCACTGATGGATGCGCCTGGCGTGTCGACCGGTACCATCGCCGACATGCTCATTGTCTTGGGAGACAATCCTCAGCGGATCCGATCCGAGGCCGCGTTCGCCAAGCTATGCGGCGTGTGCCCCGTGCCGGCATCAAGTGGCAAGACCAACCGTCACCGGCTCAACCGCGGTGGCAACCGGCGGGCGAATGCGGCTCTGTACCGCGTCGCCTTGGTTCGCATGCGCCACCATCCGCCGACCCGCGAATATATCCAGCGCCGAACCGCCGAAGGCAAGTCGCCTCGCGAAATCCGGCGGTGCCTCAAGCGGTACATCGCTCGCGAAATCTACCAGCACCTCTGTACTGAAAAGCCGCTCCCAGCAGCCGCGAAAGGCTCTTGACCAACATAGGAGCATCAATGCCTTGGCCGAGACCATCAATGGCCTCTACAAAACCGAGGTGATCTGGCGTCAGAGGTCATGGCCAAGCGCATCGGCAGTCGAAATAGCAACCCTGCGCTGGGTGGATTGGTTCAACAACCAGCGCCTTTTCGGCCCCATCGGCTACATCCCGCCCGCCGAGGCCGAGGCAAACTACTATGCAGCCAGAGAGCCCCTCGATATGGTTGCATGACTCAATTGAAAATGCCTCCGGGAAACCCGGGGCGCTTCAAATACGGAGCGGGCCGATGACGCATGAATATGATGATCCAATCAATCCCGAAGCGGTCGCCGCCGCCGCGCGGCGCATCGCCGAACGTCACCGCGTCGAGGATCGACCGCTTGATCTGCTTGTCGAAGAGGTCGTGCTCGAACGCTTCTGCGGCTGCGTGACGTCGGCCAATGACAGTCGCAGCGCTTCGATCCTGGCTGGCCTTAAGCTGGAAATCACGCGCCAAGTGCGTGAAGTGTTGGCAAGCGGCAAACTCATCGATGAGATCGATGAGGCTTCGATCGAATCTTTCCCGGCAAGCGATCCTCCGGCCTGGGTCGGACACAAAGCCAGGAAAGGCAGTTGATGGGCAAGATACAGATCAAGCGGATCTATGCGCCTCTCGCACCAGACGATGGCTGTCGCGTGCTTGTCGATCGGTTGTGGCCGAGAGGGGTCTCTCGCCAGGCCGCGGCTCTCGATCTGTGGCTCAAGGACATCGCACCCAGCCCGGACCTGCGAGGATGGTTCGCTCACGATCCCGCGCGTTTCGACGCCTTTCGGCAAAAATACCGTGACGAGTTGACCCACAACACTGAGGTGGTTGGGCAGCTGCTCGCCCTCGCAAAAAGGCAGGACATCACGCTTCTTTACGCAGCACGCGATCCTGTGGTGAACCATGCCGCTGTCCTGGCGGAGTTTCTTGCAGGGGTGAGGTAACGAACGTGACGTATCTGTTCGCTAAGGGCGAACGCATAGGAAACGTCATGTGGCGAGGGGCAACTGACGGCGCGAAGCGGCTGCGAGGCATCCGGATCGAGGTCAAGGCCCGTATCGACCTTGCGGGCTGGGGCAAACCGGTCACCGCGCCAATATGCCTGTTCTGGACCAAGCTGATCGTCACCGATCACTGTTCAGAAGATCTGGCTGCGGTGCCTGGCGCCTGGCGTGGCGCGATCGAGATCGACGCTTCAGGTCGCCTCGCCAGTTTCGCCTGAGCGCAGCGCCGGTCCTGAATTCACGTAGTTCCCAAGTCGTCCGCACGGACAGACGGATACCTGGCTTCGTGGCCCTGCGAACGGCGATTTCCTTATTGTGAGCATGGGTGTCCGTTTTTGTCATCCTCATCGCCGATTGTAACGGTGTGACAACCGAATCGGAGACGATAGGATGAAATGCGTAAACAGGACCGTGATCGGCCACCATATCATCGATATCGATGGCTGCCTGCGGGCGACCAATCATTCGTCTGTGTCTGCCGAGGATATTCTCGCACTCGGTGGGTTGGCGACACGCAACTTAGAGGTTTGGCTGGAAATCTATGGGGAGAGCTGGCTGCTCGGCCCTCTGGATCGCGTCGAACTCGACGCGGATACGGTCGCATTTTTCCGGACGCGCGCGGTCACACCGGTAGGCTTCGCCTTCAATCGTGCGGAGCGCGCGACCATCGCTCTGGCAGCCTGAGGCGACATAATGAAGCTGGTTTCTCAATTCACGTCGTTTCTCAAAGAGACCGTCAACCTCAACCAGACCCGCATCGATCTGCTTGAATCCAATGTGGAAGCGATCAGAAATTTCATCCGCCAATGTGAATGGTCTCCCCGGGTCCGTGGGTTTGAAGAGCAGGGTTCGTGGGCGCACGACACGATTATCAAACCGGTTGATGGCGGCGAATTCGATGCTGACCTGCTGGTTGTCATCGACCCGGTCGATGGCTGGAGTGCGAAGGACTATGTCGCGAAGCTGGGAAAAGCATTCGCTGACAGCTCCGTTTATGGCTCCAAGGCCAAAACCTGGGATTATTGCGTCACCATCACCTATCCCGGCGAGCGCAAGGTGGATATTGCTCCGCTGGTTCGATCGCGGAAACATGACGGAAGCCTGGAAGTCTGCAATCGTGCTGCCGACCGCTTCGATGCGAGCGAACCGGTCGAATTCACGGCTTGGCTCCGTGAGCGGAACACGCTGTCGGGATCAAACAGCTTCCGCAAAGTGACGCGGTTGATGAAGTATCTCCGGGACATCAAGACCACGTTCACCTGCCCTTCGGTTTTGCTCACAACGCTGCTGGGCATGCAGATTCACTGGTATGATAAGGATTCCGACGCATTTTCGGATGTCCCCACCACCTTGCGGACGGTCATCGGACGGCTTGATGATTGGCTGCAGGATAGGCCGGCCAAACCGCGGGTGGAGAACCCGAAGCTTTCGAGCGAGGATTTTGCCGCCAGCTGGACCGATACCCAGTATCTCAACTTCAGGTCCTTCATTCACAAATATCGTGGATGGATTGACGAGGCCTATCTCGCGGAAGACCGCGCTTCCAGCATCACCGCGTGGCGCCGTGTTTTCGGGGAGGCCTTTGCCAAGGGCGAAGTGGTAGAAGCGTCCAAGGCCAATGTGGAGGGCGTGTCGCGAGTGCGCGCTTTGCTGACCAGCACAGCCGCTCATCTCGACAGCCTGGTAGAGGTCGTTCGTGATTATGGCGTGTCGATCCTCCCGGACTTCTTTTACCGGCCTCCGCATATGCTCGAGCCCAGCTGGAGCAAGGCGGCGCACGTGTCGCGCGACGTCCATGTCACGGCGACCTGGCATCAATCCCGCAATTCCACACCTATTCGGGTGGTAACGCCAGGAGAGGTGCTGCCTCGTCGGGGAGGCCTGTGGTTCGAGGCAAGGATCGGCGGAGGACAGCTGTTGCCCAGCGGGTTTCGGGTACAGTGGCGCATCACCAACACCGGCGCTGCGGCGCTGTCACTGCGGCAGGGGCGCGGCGACTTCTATACTCCCCAGCAAAATGAACGGCGGTGGGAGGAACTTCATTATCGGGGAGTGCATCTCGCCGAGGCCTTCATCATCAGGATGGCCGACGATGTCCTTGTCGGGCAAAGTCCGCCGTTCCATGTGGTGATTGAATGACCATGAACGACATAGCTGAGCGTCAGAACACACCGCATTTCTTGCGCCTGCTGCGCGCTCGGTCCGAAATCTATCGGCGCGCGACCCATCTGCAGCTGGTGCAGGTCACTTTGACTGTCGTTGTCCCGGTTGTGATGGCGATCGTCGCGCTATTCATGCCGGCGATACGCCCGGTCGCCGCCGCGGTATCGGTCAGCCTCACGCTTATCGACATCGGATTTCTCGACAGAGCCTTGAAGCGCCGCTTGAAGACTGCGGCTCTGATCTGCGAGCGGTTCGACTGCGACCTTCTAAAATTGCCATGGAGCAAATTTGCCGCCGGCAAGCCGCTTGAACCGGAGATTATCGCCGAGGCGGATCGGCGATGGCCCAAGGGTGATGCAAAGCTCATCGATTGGTATCCGGCTGCTGTTGGACGGGCGCCATTGCATTTAGCGCGGATAATCTGCCAGCGAACAAACCTGTGGTATGACGCAAAGCTGCGCGAAAACTACAGTTTCCTGTTGGTCGCCGGGGCGGTAGCAATCGTGCTCGCGCTTGTAGCTGCCGGGCTAGCCCTCAATCTGCCCTTCACCGATTTCGTTGTCACGGTCCTCGTTCCAGCAACCCCGGTTCTGTCCTGGGCGGTGCGCGATGCTTTCCGGCAGCGTGATGCGGCGGATGCTCAGAAGCTAGCCCGCGCAGAGGCTGAAGCACTATGGGAACTGGCGCTCGCGGGAGGTTGTGACGATAGCGAATGCGAAAGACGGTCGCGCGAATTTCAGAACAGCATATTCCAGCGCAGAACCAGCAATCCGCTGCTCCTGCCTTTCGTCTATCATTGGCTCCGATCCGGAATGGAGATCGACATGAACCTAGGGGCCGCTGATTTTCTGCGTCAGGCTGGGATAGCCGAAGTCAATCAATCCTGATGGCAATCCTGTTCAAATGCTGCAGGCGGGATGCAAGTTCGCTTATCCCGTGAACGCGAATTCACCTTGGACCGATGCTTTCGGCGCGCGAGCTGTCGGGCCAAGAAGACGCGCATCCCCAACCAACGTATAGACGGCGTGGCGTTGCCCGCCGCGGTTCGGGTGGTCGATGCGATAGCCCTGATAGTGGCGGCGCAGGAACGGTGATCCAGCATGTCAAGGATGCGCGCGACCGCTACGGCGTGACGAAGCGCACGCTGCTGGCGATCCGCGCTTTGTTCGATGGACAGATCAGCTTCGCAGATGTTTTCGGCCGATGATCTCCCCAGGACTGGGGATAACCGAAAGGACGCGGGCCTGATCGACTGACCGCCTCACCAAAGGAGGCTGTCATGCATATCGAAACCGGCGCTGCCCGCGCCATGGAGAACCGCCTGTTCCGTTCGATGTTCGAGGAACGCAAACGGGTATGCCCGCCATGTGACGCCCGATGTGATTGCGCTCGATAGCGGCGATCTCATGATGATGTTCCGTCTCGAAGGGCTGGCTTTCGAGACGGCTGATCCGATCCACCTCAATGATTGGCACGAGAAGCTCAACGGCACCTGGCGCAACATCGCCGACGATCGGCTTGCGATCTGGACCCACATCGTCCGCTCAGCCGTAGGGGACTATCCCGAAGGGCAGTTCCGCTCAAAGTTCTCCGCCGAGCTCGACGGTAAATATCGGGCGCGCGTCGACGAGAGGAAGAAGTCGATCGTGTCGCCCCTTTTGTCGACCGCCCGGTACAGGTAGGTCCATTTGCCCCGAACCTTGACGTAGGTCTCATCCAGACGCCAGCTCGGATCAAAGCCTCGCCGCCAGAACCAACGCAACCGCTTCTCCATCTCCGGCGCATAGCGCTGCACCCAGCGATAGATGGTCGTGTGATCGACATCGATGCCACGTTCCGCCAGCATTTCCTCGAGATCGCGGTAGCTGATGCCGTACCGGCAGTACCAGCGGACCGCCCATAGGATGACCTCGCCGGTAAAATGCCGCCCTTTGAAATCGTCCATCACAACCGACCTTACCAATCCAAGGGCCCAACCTTGGCAACCGCATCAGAGTTTGCAACAGAGCCTCCATGCAGCGGCATGAGATCATCGCCCATCTCAAAGCCCTTGGCCTCAAGGGCATGGCTGGGGCCTTCGATGAAGCGGTCACCACCGGTGTCCAGAGGGGGCGGACCATCCATGAGATGCTCACCGACCTCCTGCGCGCCGAGACAGTCGCCCGTGAGGCAGCATCGATCCGTTACCGGATGCATGCCGCCAAGCTGCCCGAGATCAAGGATCTGGACAACTTCGAGTTCGTCGACACGC
This sequence comes from Novosphingobium sp. IK01, assembly GCF_033242265.1. Lineage (NCBI taxonomy): Bacteria > Pseudomonadati > Pseudomonadota > Alphaproteobacteria > Sphingomonadales > Sphingomonadaceae > Novosphingobium > Novosphingobium pituita. Next base: position 59,291 of record NZ_BTFW01000003.1, read on the forward strand.
CGATCAACGAAGGGCTGGTGCGCTCACTCCATGCTGGCTCATTCTTGCCTGCGCGGCGCAATATCGTCGCGGTAGGCGGCACTGGTTCGGGCAAGACGCATCTTGCCCTCGCCATCACCGCTGCCACGGTGCGCGCCGGGGCCAGAGGTCGAGCCGCCCTTCCCTATCTCCACGCCTTCGAGACCGGCAGCGAACTGCGGGCGGGCCTGGCGCGCTGGTTCACCTACTATAACCACCACCGGCCTCATTCCGCCCTTGCCGGTAGAACCCCGACAGAGGCATATGGGCAAATCGGCCCATCAGATCATGGGGGGCATGCCCCCCATGATCTGATGGCCAAACTCGCGGCATGACGACATCGGCTTGAGCTTAATTTTGCCGCAAACCTGTCCAGGAAGGCGGGACCACCTCAGTCCCGTCCTGCTCAAATAAGGAATCTCCGAGTGAATACGACATCCGAAGCAGCCACGGGCGAAGTCCGTTTGATCGCCTATCTCGTTCCGAAACCTGGGAAGGAAGAAGACCTGGCGGCCGCAATACGCGACATTTCCGCTGATGTGCTCAGGGAGCCGGGTTGCGCCGCTTACATCGCGCATCAGAGCTGCGAACGTCCTGGCACGATCGTCATGTACGAAGTGTGGGAAGACGATGCCGCCCTGGACGTTCATGTGGCCAGCGCACCTTTCCAAAGGCTCGCGGGGCGCTTCGACGAGCTATTGGGCGAACCGCTCAAGCTTGAGCGCCTGCAGTTGCTCACCTGAGGCCGCGCGCGGAGCGAGGCGCCATTATCGTCCGCGCCGCGGATAAGCAGATACAAGCACGCACTGAAACCCATGCTTCACGGATCGGAATATGACCCAAAACGTCGCTCTTGTGGCAGGTGCCAGCGGCATTATTGGCAAGGCCCTGATCGAGGAGCTGCGTGATCGAACAGACTGGCATGTTCGCGCGCTTGCGAGGCGCGGCGATAAACTCGTCCAAACTGTCCTCGCCGATCTAACCGATCGGGAGGGAACACGCGCCGCACTCGACGCGGCGGCGGCGTCTGATACCACGCACGTCTTCTACGCCGCCTATGCTAGCGGCGGCGGACTCGCCGAGGAAGATGCCACGAACGGCGCGATGTTGCGTAACCTGCTAGATGGCCTGGAGAACATCGGTGCGCGGCTCGATCGCGTCGTGCTCTACCAAGGCGCAAAAATCTACGGAGTGCATCTCGGTCCAGTGCGGTCACCGTTCTACGAGGACGACAATCCGCGCCATCTGGGCCCCAATTTCTACCAGACGCAGGAAGCCGAGTTGATCGCACGACGGGCGGCCGGAAGACATGATTGGTCGATCTTACGGCCGGACGTGGTTATCGGCGACGCGGCGGGCAATGCCATGAACATCGCGACGGTGATCGGGGCGTATGCCGCCATTTGCCGCGCCAGCGGCGCAGCTTTCAGATTCCCGGGAAGCGAAAAGGTCTACCGGCATGTCTTTGCTCAGCTCACCGATTCTCGCGCGCTGGCGCGAGCGAGCCTTTGGGCCGCGAAATCGCCCGCTGCCGCCGGTGAGGCCTTCAACTATGTTCATGAGCCGTTCCGGTGGGAGCGCGTGTGGACCCGTCTTGCCATCGACCTCGAGCTGAGCCTGGGGCCGCCTCTGCCGATCAGTCTCGCTGAACACATGCCCCTTCAGGCCGATCTTTGGGCGAAACTCGCCAGCGAACAGCAGATCGCTGATGTTCCATACGAGAAAGCGGTAGGATGGAGGTTCGGGGATTTTGTCTTCGGCGCCGAGTTCGACGTTGTGTCCGATATGTTGAAGATCCGGCAGGCGGGGTTCACCGAAACCGTCGACAGCTACAATGCACTGCTAGACGCCATCCGCCGGCAGCAGGCCGCCGGCATCATCCCGCGCTGAGAACGAGAAATGAAGATGAAGCGCATACTGTTTTGCTTCTCTGCGGCGATCGCAACGACGTCCGCAAATGCCTCAAGCGAGAATGCGTGGGCCAAGTTTCAGCTCGAAGTGGCGCAGCGCTGCGCGGTCGCAAGCAAGCTTGATCACGCACACATCTCCGAAATTGTTAATTTCGACGAAAGCTTGGGAAAGGGGCTCTGTTGCAAACATTGGTGACGGCCGGGCAGCGTCACCCCGTCTGGGGATCAGGCAGCATTGGCAAAATGCTGATTGAGCACGTCCATGGCCTCGGTCATGACCGAGGGGCCAATGCCAAATGCTCTTTCGATCAGACGCACCTCTCCCCTGATCCCTGGCTGCAGGCACCATGCCCGGGCTTGCCCTTTGCGCAGGGCGCGCATGACCTCGAAGCCCTTGATCGTGGCGTAGGCTGTCGGCATCGATTTGAAACCACGCACGGGCTTGATCAACAATTTGAGCTTGCCATGGTCGGCCTCGAGCACGTTGTTCAGGTATTTTACCTGCCGGTGTTCGGTTTCCAGGGCGAGCTTCCCTTCTCGTTTCAACTCGGCGATTGCGACGCCGTAGCTGGGGGCCTTGTCGGTGTTGAGTTTCGTTGGCTTCTCCCAGCCCTTCAGCCCGCGAAGGGCCTTTCCCAGAAAGCGCTTCGCGGCTTTGGCGCTGCGGGTCGACGAGAGGAAGAAGTCGATCGTGTCGCCCCTTTTGTCGACCGCCCGGTACAGGTAGGTCCATTTGCCCCGAACCTTGACGTAGGTCTCATCCAGACGCCAGCTCGGATCAAAGCCTTGCCGCCAGAACCAACGCAACCGCTTCTCCATCTCCGGCGCATAGCGCTGCACCCAGCGATAGATGGTCGTGTGATCGACATCGATGCCACGTTCCGCCAGCATTTCCTCGAGATCGCGGTAGCTGATGCCGTACCGGCAGTACCAGCGGACCGCCCATAGGATGACCTCGCCGGTAAAATGCCGCCCTTTGAAATCGTCCATCACAACCGACCTTACCAATCCAAGGGCCCAACCTTGGCAACCGCATCAGAGTTTGCAACAGAGCCTTACGGTCGGCCTTGGGCAGCTGTGGTGGGGCGCAGGGTTTTGAGCGAGGGGCCGCTGGCAATCAACTGTATGTCCGCCGTGGGGTCTGGTGGGGTGAGTGCGCGCAACTCTTCCAGTCCCTGATGGAACAGTCTTACGGCTATGTATGGGCCGTGGGCTGTACGCCAGAGTTCAAAGGCCAGCGTTGTGTTGGGGGCAGTGGGGTCGGGTTGGTCGGTAAAGGACCAGTCCAGCCCATATAATGTGGCCAGCGCGTCCAGGTTGGTGTCATGGCCGGACAGCACAAGCAGGCGTGCCTGCGCCATGTTGGCGGGCAGGTCGGGTGTGACTTTGCCTGCAAGGGTGTTCTGCACGGCCAGCGCCATGCCAGCCCCTTTGTGCGCTGCCAGTGTGGGCAGGCGGCGGATCAGCCAGCTTTCTGCAATATGAAGAGGGAAAACCTGCCCGATCAGGGGGGAAGGGGCCGTCTGGCCAAAGGGTTCGGCCTGTTCTGGCAAACCCTGTGCGTATTCAAGCAGCAGGTTTTCTGCCGCTGTGCCACCTGTGGCAAGGCCGCCCTCAAGGTGGGGTTTGCCTTTTTTCCATGCCAGTGTCGCAACATCGGCACTCAGGCAGTGTGGTGTGTCGGTGGTGCAGGCGGTGGGGGCCAGCACCTCTTGCAGTGTGTGTAGCGCCTGCGCCACTGTGGGGGACAGGGCGCGCGCGCGCTGTGCGAACTCCTGCGTAATGGCGCTTTGGTCCTGCACGCTCAGGGGGGTGGGAGACCCCGCAAAAATCGGGTCCTCCTGCCCATCGCTCAATGCGTGTGCATGCAGGGTACAGCCGGGGGCCAGATGTTCGGCCCACAGGCTCCCGCTTTCACGCGTGCGGTGGTGCTTGGCGTCGGACCATATGGCAAGGCTGCCCGGCTGGGGGCAGCCGGTGGCAGGCAGCAGGCCAGCCTGTGTGTAATGCGCGCGCACCATGCCCACCATCTGGGCCAGCGCAAGCTTGCCGTGTTCGGTCAACTCACCCGGTGCCACAGGCCATTGCGCCCATGCGTGGCCGGTCTGGGCTTGCAGGGTTTGCGGGTCTTTTGTGGGGCTGCGAATGCCGTGGCGGGCCAGCAGCACCACCCGCTCCAGCACGGTCCCCTGGGGAGGGTGGGCCGCGTGGGGGGCGGCCGGTGCCTGTTCCGGTGTGGTGGGTGTGGGCGCAGCAAGGGCAGGTGTTGCCGCAAGCAGGGCGCAGGACAGTAAAAGATGTCTCATGGCATGGTCACCGCAAGGTTGAAGAAGACGCTACGCCCGGGGTTGCGACAGTAAAGGGGGGTTCTATCGTAGTTCTGGTTCCCCGCAAAGTTGCTGACCGAACGGTTGTTGAACAGGTTGCCAATTTTAAGGCTCGGCGTAATTTCACGGAAGACGCTGCCAATATTATGGATGCGCCAGCCCATGGCAAGGTCGGCGGTTGTGTTGGAGCCGATTTTATACTGGTTGGCAAACTGGGTGTTGCCAGCAGAGGTGGTGATGCTGTCCAGCCCCCAGTGTTTGCCAACTGACCTGACCCCCAGCTTTCCTCCAGCTGGGATTAGAGCCGGGCGGTTGTTTTGCGCATGAGCGCGGTTGAAGCAATGGGCTGCGTAGCGGAGCCCGTAGGGCGTAGCGAAGCAGGCCATTGCTTATCCAGTTCGGCGGCGAAGGCCGCCGGGGTCTCGTATCCAAGAGCCGAGTGTGGTCTTTCCCGGTTGTAGTCATCGACCCAGGCGGCGATCTCTACCCGGGCATGGGGCAGGCTGAGGAAGAGCGTCTCGTTCAGCAGTTCGTCGCGCATCCGGCCGTTGAAGCTCTCGACGTAGCCGTTCTGCATCGGCTTACCTGGCGCGATGTAGTGCCACTCCACGCCGATCTCCCCGCACCACGCCAGCACGGCATTGCTGGTGAGCTCGGTGCCATTGTCGCTGACGATCATGCCGGGCTTGCCGCGCTGGGTGATCAGCTCGGTCAGCTCGCGCACGACACGGCGCCCCGAGATCGAGGTGTCGGGCACCGCTGCCAGGCACTCCCTCGTCACGTCATCGACCACGTTGAGCACGCGGAACGCCATCTGGTCGTGCACGAAGTCGAGGCTCCAGCGCTGGTTCGGCAGCGCCAGGACCGGAGCGGGCGCTCTGGTCCCCACGGCCCTCCTGCGGCTGCGCCGCCGCCTGACCGCCAGGCCTTCCTCCTGGTAGATACGTTGGGTCTTCTTGCGGTTGATCATCACGCCCTCCCGGCGCAGCAGGATATGCAAACGGCGATAGCCGAACCGCCGACGCTGGTTGGCCAGCTCGCGCAGCTTCTCTCGCAGACCGGCATCATCGTCCCGCGTGGAACGGTAACGCACGCTCTCGCGATCGGCATCGATGACACGGCACGCCCGCCGCTCGCTCACCCCGCTCGAACCGCAAGGTGCCCGAGCACCCCGACTATCGCCGCTACCGGGACCGAAACCGCGTCGAGCGCATGTTCGGCAAGCTCAAGCAACAGCGCCGTATCGCAACCCGCTACGACAAGACCATCCTATCCTTCGAGAGCTGGCTCTGTTGCAAACATTGGTGACGGCCGGGCAGCGTCACCCCGTCTGGGGATCAGGCAGCATTGGCAAAATGCTGATTGAGCACGTCCATGGCCTCGGTCATGACCGAGGGGCCAATGCCAAATGCTCTTTCGATCAGACGCACCTCTCCCCTGATCCCTGGCTGCAGGCACCATGCCCGGGCTTGCCCTTTGCGCAGGGCGCGCATGACCTCGAAGCCCTTGATCGTGGCGTAGGCTGTCGGCATCGATTTGAAACCACGCACGGGCTTGATCAACAATTTGAGCTTGCCATGGTCGGCCTCGAGCACGTTGTTCAGGTATTTTACCTGCCGGTGTTCGGTTTCCAGGGCGAGCTTCCCTTCTCGTTTCAACTCGGCGATTGCGACGCCGTAGCTGGGGGCCTTGTCGGTGTTGAGTTCGTTGGCTTCTCCCAGCCCTTCAGCCCGCGAAGGGCCTTTCCCAGAAAGCGCTTCGCGGCTTTGGCGCTGCGGGTCGACGAGAGGAAGAAGTCGATCGTGTCGCCCCTTTTGTCGACCGCCCGGTACAGGTAGGTCCATTTGCCCCGAACCTTGACGTAGGTCTCATCCAGACGCCAGCTCGGATCAAAGCCTCGCCGCCAGAACCAACGCAACCGCTTCTCCATCTCCGGCGCATAGCGCTGCACCCAGCGATAGATGGTCGTGTGATCGACATCGATGCCACGTTCCGCCAGCATTTCCTCGAGATCGCGGTAGCTGATGCCGTACCGGCAGTACCAGCGGACCGCCCATAGGATGACCTCGCCGGTAAAATGCCGCCCTTTGAAATCGTCCATCACAACCGACCTTACCAATCCAAGGGCCCAACCTTGGCAACCGCATCAGAGTTTGCAACAGAGCCGTTCAAAGCCATCGCCACCATTCTCCGGCCAGCGCCGACATAGCCAGCGCGGCTGTGCCGCACAAAGCCCGAGCCATCGTCCATCAACCTCGAAAAGCCCATCGGTTTTGCTGCGGCGAAAAACGCCGCCGGCGGCGCTCGCCCAGGTCACCCGGCCACCAACACGCCGAAGCCCAGCCCCCCAGCGCGGCGGGCTCATGAATAAATCGGGCTAGGGGCTATTCAGTCCGCTGGCAGACGCGAGACGATCAATCTCGGCCCCCAGTTCGTCAGACAATCTCGACGTTACGATCATTCACTCAAAGCCCCGTGCAGCGGACGACAAGATGCCAATGTATACATTGGTGACTCTTGGCATATCCTGCCATATCTAACAAACTACCTCCACCTACATTGAACCCACTCCACCACCAAGGAAATCTGCCAAAACGTGGACGGGAAAGAGGGAGCGGGAGGCCTTCACGGATACGCAGGCTGGCAAGATCTCGCGCCGGAACAGAAAAAGGCCAGCGACACGCACATTCGCGTCGCTGGCCTTCGGGCTTGCCTGAAACAAGGATTATGCGGGGGCGCCCGTCAGGCGTCTGCGGCCCCGTCGGGCTGTGCCGGGCTGGCCCGTCCGGCGGCGATGTAGCGCTCCACTTCATCGAGGCTGCTGGCGTCGATCCGGTCGGGCGAGGCCGCGCCGGTCAGCGTCATCGTCACCTTCATGTCGGCGGCGAACAGCGACAGCAGGTGCGACACGCCCTTTTCTCCCGCTGCGGCCAGCGCATAGATATAGGCCCGGCCCAGCATGACACCCTTGGCACCCAGGGCCATCATCCGCACCACATCGAGCCCCGAACGCACGCCGGAATCGGCCAGAATGGTCAGATCGTCCCCCACCGCATCGGCAATGCGCGGCAGCGCGCGCGCCGTGGGGATCGCCCCGTCGAGCTGGCGCCCGCCATGGTTCGAGACGATGATGCCATCGGCGCCAAGGCGCACCGCGTCGCGGGCGTCGTCCGGGTCGAGGATGCCCTTGATGACCAGTTCGCCCTTCCAGCTCTCGCGGATCCATTCCAGATCGTGCCAACCGATGGTGGGATCGAAATTGGCCCCCAGAAAGTCCTTGTAGCCGCTCATGCTCATCGGGCGGCCTTCGTAGGCCTCGATATTGCCAAAGGACAAGGGACGCCCCAGCAGGCCGACATCCAGCGCCCAGTGCGGATGGGCCAGCGCCTGAAGATATTGCCGCATGGTCGCCCCCGGCCCCGACATGCCGCTGCGGTTGTCCCGATAGCGCGATCCGGGCACGGGCATGTCGACGGTGAAGACCAGCGTCTTCATCCCCGCCGTCCACGACCGCTCCAGCGCATTGCGCATATAGCCCCGGTCGCGCAGCACATAGAGCTGCGACCAGAGCTGTCCCTGTGCGCCCCTGGCCACTTCCTCGATCGGGCAGACCGAGACCGTGGAGAGCGTATAGGGCACGCCCGCCTTCTGGGCTGCGCGCGCGGCCTGAACCTCGCCGCGCCGTGCATACATGCCCGTGGCCCCTACCGGGCCCAGCACGACCGGCATCGCCCAGCGTGACCCCATGACCTGCGTTTCGAGGGTGGGTTCGGCAATGCCGGGCAACACGCGCTGGCGCAGGGCGATGCCGGCCAGTTCGCGCTGGTTGTTGTCCATCGTGCTTTCGGTGACCGCGCCCCCGTCGATATAATCGAACAGGAAGCGGGGGAGCCGGCGGCGGGCGGCTTCGCGATAGTCTGTGGGGGCCGAGACAATCATGGGGCTAACCTTTTTAAGGGCGACGGGCCTCGTTGCAGGGAGGCGGGTGGTCTTCATCCTTGTGTGAGGCGGGCCTAATCCTGCGCCTTCCATTCTCAAAATGAAACATCTGACTTAGGCTCAGTCCAAAATGGAATGACCCGGCCCGGCCCCTTCCACGACCATCTCCTGCACCAGGTCGATGAACGCGCGGGCGGCCTGCGAAAGATAGCCTTCGCGACGCCAGGCCAGGGTCATGTTCCAACTGACATCGGGCTCGTCCAGTTCCAGCAGCGCGACGCCCTCGGGCCGGTCGGCCAGCGCCACCATGCGCGGCATGAAGGCCACCCCCAGCCCGGCCCCGACCAGTCGCGCGATAAAGCGGGTCTGGGCCGATTGCATCGCCACGGTGGGGATGAAACCGTGGCGGCGACAGGCCGAAAGGATCATGTCGTTGAGCGCGAACCCCTCCTGAAACAGCAGGAACGACCAGTCCCTGAGGTCGGGCAAGCCGATCGAGGTCCGTTCCGGCGCAAAGGCCCCTTGCGGCACCAGCGCCACCACCGGTTCGCACCGGACCGGGCGATGGTCGAGTTCCCCGGCCACGGGCAGCAGGATGCCCGCAACATCGAGATCGCCCGCGCGCAAGGTCTCGTGCAGGCGGGTGCTGCCATGTTCGATCAGTTCGATCCGGATTTCGGGATGGCGCCGGCGGAATTCGGCGATGACCGGCGCAAAGAGCATGTCGCCCCCCACCGTGGGTACCCCCGTGCGCAGGACACCGCGCTTCAGGCTGTCGAACTCGCCGATCTGCGCCAGCAATTCGTCGCGCATGGCCAGCATGTCGAGACCGCGCTGATAGACCACCAGCCCCGGCTCGGTCGGCCTCGCGCGCGGGCCGGAACGGTCAATCAACTGGACGCCCAGCTCTTCCTCGAGCTGCCTGACCATCTTGCTGACGGTGGATTGGGTGGCAAAGATCCTCTTGCCCGCCTCGGTGAAGCCTCCGTGGCGGACAACCTCGATAAAGGCGCGCAAAAGGCGAAGTTCCATCATGCGTCTTCCATGCCGCCTGCCCGATCCACCGGTCAAGGCTCAGCCCGCGCGCGAGCCCCCCCACACACATCAGAACTTCGCGGCCCCCCCCATCCAGATCCGCGCCGGATCGATGACATAGCCATATGTGTCATAGTCGGCCCGCTGGTCGAGGATATTCTGGACGCCGCCATGCAGGGTAAAGCCGGACGCAAGGCGATAGGAGGCCCCGATATCCGCCGTGGCATAAGCCGGGGCGACCGTGTTGGTGCCCGAGATCTGCGCCTCGGTGACCGCTTCCTCGCCCCGGAAAATCACCCGCGCATAGCTGCTCAGGCGCGCATTGGGCTTCCAGTTGAGCGAGCCGGAAGCCTGCTGTTTCGGGGTGTCGTTGAGCGCGGCGCCGATGTTGGCGCCCGTCAGTTGCACGGAATCGGTCAGGCTGCCCGAAGCGTTGAAACGCAAGGTCCGGGTCAGTGGTATGTCGAAGGAGAGTTCGACGCCGCGAATGCCCGCTTCGTCGACATTGACATACGTCGTGGGCGGACGCCCGATCGAGCTGAGCGGTTCATTGATGCACCAGGCCCCGGATGACTGGCAGGTGACGCGGGTGATCTTGTCGTGGAAACGGGCGTCATAGACCGACAGGCTGGCCTGGATTCCCCCGCTCTCGTAGAGCGCAGAAGCCTCGAACGTGCGCGAGGTCTCGGCCTCGAGGTCGGGGTTGCCATAGATCGTTCCGCCCCGGCTCGTCTGCCCCCAGTCGACCAGCGTCTGGCGCAGGCTGGGCGCGCGGAACCCCTGCGAATAGCCGCCCTTGAGCGTGACCCGCCCGGTTACCGACCAGACCAGATAGGCGCGCGGCGTCCAGTGGACCCCATACTGTTCGTCGTTGTCCATGCGGATGCCCCCGGTCAGGCGCAGGCTCTTGAGGATCGACAATTCGTTTTCGGCGAACAGCGCCCAACTCGTGCGCGTGGCCCCCGTGCGGGTCGATCCGGCCAGGCCGTTGCTGGTCAGGTCGGTCATGTCCTCATGCCGGTAATAGCCGCCCAGCGTCAGGTTGTTGGCGGGCAGCGGCACCTGCCAGATCGACTGGCCCACGGTGTTGCGAATGCGCTTCTCCCCCTCAAGATGACGGGCATCCTCGTATTGCAGGTAGCTGTTCGAGGTGGCGAAGCCCCAGTCCCCGATATGGGTTATCGAGCCGACACGGCGGGTCTGGGTCATCGCGCTGCGCGTGCCCAGCGGCTCGGCCGCCGTGGGCGTGCCGATGTCGGACTTGCCCATCGTGGTCACCGTCTTCTGGCGATAATAGCCGCCCTCGATCAGCAGGCGGTGGGCCGGGCTGATCTCGAAGCCCAGCTTGGCGGCCAGGGTCTCGTCCTTGCGCTCGGGCGTGCCGCCGCGGATGGCGTCTTCTTCCCGGCGGTTGAGCGAGCCTTGCAGTTGCAGCCCCAGCCCTTTGACCAGCGGGCCCGACACATAGAAATTGGCGTCGCCAAAGGCGCCATACTTGCGCCCCGCGGGCATCGTGCCATTGGCCCGCACACTGCCCGACCAGGTGGGCGCAATCGCGCGGGTCAGCACATTGACCACGCCGCCCATCGCATCCGAGCCATAGAGCGAGGACATCGGCCCGCGCACGACCTCGATCCGCTCGATCGCCTCCATCGGCGGCAGCAGGCCACCCTCGGAAATGCTGCCCCCGTTGGTGCGCGATTCCCGCGCGCTCAACCGCCGCCCGTCAACGAGGATCAGCGTATATTGCGGCGCCATGCCCCGGATCGAGATGTCGCGGCTGTTGCCCTCGCCAGTGGTCACCGTCACGCCGGGAATCTCCATCAGGGCGTCGGTCACCTCGCGGTAGGGCAGCCGCTCGATGTCTTCGCGGGTGATCACGCTGATCGAGGCGGGCGCATCCTTGACGCTCTGCGCACGGGTGGAGGCGGTCACCACGATCTGCGTGCCTCCGGTCATATCGGGGGCCATTTCCGCCCCGTATGCGGCAGTCGATCCGGTCGTGCCGACCATGCCCCCAATGGCCCCACCCATGGCCAAACCCATGCGCGCCCAGTTCTTCGTGTTTTTCAAGTTGCCCACCAGATATTATTGCTAATGTATCGCACTAGCACCTGTCAACAAAGGCATGAGGCCGCAACACTCAAAAACAAATAGCCGTCATTCAGCCCTTCCCGCCCTCATCCGACGCCATCCGGGCCATCTCGATCAGCCGCGCACGAAGCCAGCGGGCCGGAGGATCGAGGCGGCTGCGCTCGTGCCACAAGAGCCAGTACCTGAGCGTGCCCAGTTCCTCGGGCGCGCGCCGGACGGCAAGCGCGCACTGTTCCTGTTCTCCCGCGCTCCACCCCGCTGCCGCCCGCGCGGGCACCACCATGACCAGATCGCCCGCCGCCAGCATCCGGGGCGCCAGCGCGAAATAGGGCACCCGCGCGGCCACCTTGCGATGCCGCGCCTCCGCGCCAAGCTCCATCGCCACGCGGTCCAGCTCGGCATCGCTGACCGACAAGGCCAGATGCGGATAGGCCAGGAACCCCGCAAGGCTCACCACATCGGCGTCGGCCTCGGCCAGTGGATGCCCGGCCCGCATCACGCAGACGAACGTATCCTCGAACAACAGGTCGTGGTGGATCTGTTCGGGAACCGGGTCGAACCCGGTCAGCGCCAGATCGATATCGCCCGAAGCCAGGCTGCGGTGCGGCACATGCCCGAGCGGCACGACATCGAGCCCCAGCGAGGGAGCCTCGCGCCACAGGGCAGGCAGCGCGGGAAGACAGACCGTCGCCACCCCGAAATCGGTCGAGGCGATACGGAAGCGGCGGCAAATCTGCGCAGGGGTGAATTCGCAAGTGTCGAACAGGCTCGCGGTCGTGCTCATCCAGTCCGACAGCCGCCCCACCAGTTCCTCGCCGCGCGGCGTGCGCGCCATCTGGTTGCCCGCGCGCACGAGCAGCGGGTCCTGGATCGCCTCGCGCAACTGCGCAAGGTGGCGGCTGACGCTGGGCTGGCTCATCATGCCCAGCATCATCGCGGTCGACCCCACGCTTTTCGTCTTGAGAAGATGCGCGAGAACAAGGATCAGGTTGGGCGCGAGATGCAAGGGAGCCATATGTCCTATTGCGCATCATTTGCATTTGCGATCAAGCTGCCCACACTTTTTGTTACAAGCCGGAAAAGACCGCCTCCTGCGCGGATCAGAACGTGTAGCGTGCGCCGATCCTGAACGTGCGCGGCTCGATCACGCGGCTCATGCGCCCGTCGACAGGACTGTTCGTGTCGAAGGCGGGAATGTAGGATTCATAGAAATAGGCGATGTCCTTGTCGCGGCTGTCCAGCATGTTCAGCACTTCGCCGTAGATCTCTATCCTGCGGCCTTTCCACGCGCCCCGCGCGTTGAGGATCGTGCTCCCCTTGTCGCGGACAGAATTGTCATCGGTCAGCGGATAGGGGCCCAGATGGCGCACGCGCAGGCTCGCCTCCCATGGATCGAGCACGATCGCCGCGCCCGCAGAGGCCGCGTTTTCGACCGCATTGGGGATGCGGTTGCCATTGTCATAGCGCGAATGGCTGGCGACATAGCTGCCATCGAGCGCCAGCCACGGCAAGGGCCGCCAGAACCCGACCAGTTCGTAGCCGCGCCGCCTGCTCGCGCCGGTCGGTTCGACCGCGTTGGAATCGCCCACGAACCGCAATTCGCTGCCCACGTTGAGCCACCAGTACGTGGCCGTGAGGGACACGGTGCCCAGTTGCAGGCGCCCGCCCAGTTCCTTGCCGGTGCCCCGGACCAGCACCGGCACCGGGGATTCCACATTGACCGCCCCGCGCACGTCGTTGGAATGGAAACCGCGCCCCCAGTTCGCATAGACCTCGAACTGCGGCAGGACCTTGTAGGCCACCGAGACTTTGGGCGAGACGATGGAATCGTGCCCGCTTCCGGTTCCCAGCAGCGCCGCCGCGCCATCGCGCGCGCGAACCGTGTAGTGGTAGTAATCGCCCCGCAGGCCGCCCGTCAGCCTGAGCCCCGACACCGGCTGCCATGTCGCCTCGCCATAGAGCGCGCCGGAGGCCTCCTCGACATGGTAGTGCCCCAGCGAGCGCAGGAACACGCGGTCTGCGGTGCGGTTCACCCCGACATTGCCGATGTGGTCATAGCGGTTTTCGGTGCCGACCGTCAGGCGCAGCCTGCTGCCCACGTCCCAATGCCTGCGCGCCGTCAGGCCGATGATCCAGCGCCTGTCGAACTGGTCGATCTGCGCGCTGGTGCCATCGGCCTGCGCATATGTCGGGTTCGAGGACATGGCCCAGTCGTAGTACTGGACATAGAGATTGGCATTCCAGCCCGGCTGCCGGACGGCGAGATTGCCGATCAGGCGCGTCGTGCGCCCCCGCGCCGAAGGATCGGGCGAACAGAAGACATCGGGGCAGACCGCGCTGCCGATGATCCGCTCGGGGATCTGCTCGGTCGGGCGCCATGTCGCATGATAGGCATGGAGCGTGGCCTCGATCGTGCCCGCGCCGACAGGCACGCTGTACTTGGCGAAACCGGCGTAGTGCCGCAGGTGTTCGGCCTCCTGCCATGGCCCGCCATAGCGTTTCGCCTGTCCGACCAGCGTCAGGCTTCCCCCGGCCACGTTCCTGATCGTCCCGCCTGCGGCCAGACGGCCCGCATTGTAGGAACCGCCCTCGACCGAAATCCACGGGCGGTCGACCCCCTCGATCGTGGTCATGTAGGCCGCCCCGGCCAGTGCGAAATCGCCCCCGTCCGCGCGATAGGGCCCCTTGCGGAAATCCTCGCGCGCGACGATCTCGGGGATCAGGCCGTTGAGATCGAGATAGCCCTGGCCATGGCCGTGGCTGCGCAAGTTCATCTGCACGCCGTCGATATAGGTCGTAAAATCAGTGCCGTGGTCGAGGTTGAAGCCACGCAGGAAATACTGGTTGGCCTTCCCGCTCCCCGAATGCTGGGCCGCGACCATGCCGGGCACGGCTTCGAGCAGTTCGGCAACCCGCAACAGCGGGCGGACCAGAAGGTCCGAGCCCCCGATGCTGCCCTCGCTGGCCGCCTGCGCCGTGCCGATCTGGGCCTGACCCCGCCCGAAGACCACGATATCGCCCGTCTTCGCATCAGCCCCATCGGCCTTATTCCCATCGGCAGGCGCCGCGACGGCCTCCCCCGCCCTGGCTGGCATGGCCGCCAGCATCATTGCCGCGCCCGCCACCATGCGCAGCAGCGCACCGCATTTCATCACTTTCATCATCATTCCCCCGGCGCCTGCGACTGGGGTGGGGGCTTGCCGCCACCAGGGCGGTCGGCGCGCGTCAGCGATCGGACACCGCTGGCGACCGTCTGCACGAACCGATGCGGCCTCCACCGCTCGTTCGTCGCTCGGACGGAAAGATTCCGGGCTCTGGCCATCCCCTGGACCACAGCATGAGCGACCAGACGCAGGCAGGTCTCCTGGCTCACGGGTCAAGGCAGCGATGCATGGCCTTCCCGGGCCTCGCATGATTTAGCGTCCGGCCCAGTGACTGGCGGCGGGATCTGCCCTGCCGCCGATATGCACCGCGCTCGCCGCTTACAGTTGCAGGGACAGCCGCGGATTCAAGGGAGGAAGCCCCCTCTCACCGTGTTCCCTTTTAAGCCTCTTTCGAAGCACCGGCGCGATCTTGCCTGCGCCATCGAAGGCGGCAGACGCCGTCGCGGTATCCCAAGTCGGGCCAAGGAACAAGAGGCCCCCCGCAAACGGAGACGCCGCGGGCATGGCCGGCGCCATGCCCGCGGACGGGGTGTCCTCAACGGCCCTGAAAGCGGATCAGGGGGGCAGGCCTCATCAGGGGGTCAGGCCGCTTGCAGCATGCGGGCCAGATCCTGCCCGGCCTCGCCGGTGGGGCGGATATCGAACATGTCGACCAGCACGCCCAGCACCTCAGGCGTGAGGAACTGCGGCAGGGTCGGGCCGAGGTGGATCTTGCGGATGCCCAGATGCAGCATGGTCAGCAGCACGGCGGTCGCCTTCTGCTCGAACCAGCTGATCGCATAATGCAGCGGCAGGTCGTTGACCCCGCAGCCGAGCGCCCCGGCCACTGCCACGGCCACCTGAATGGCCGAATAGGCATCGTTGCACTGGCCCACGTCGAGCACGCGGGGCACGCCGTTGATGCTGCCCAGATCCTCGCGGTTGAAGCGGAACTTGCCGCAGCCGAGCGTCAGGATCAGACTGTCCTGCGGGGTGGCCATGGCCAGGTCGTGGAAATAGTTGCGGCCCGGACGCGCGCCGTCGCAGCCCCCGATCAGGAACAGGTTCTTCACCTCGCCCTTGTTGATCATGCCCAGCAGGGTATCGGCCACGCCCATCACCGTGTTGCGGGCAAAACCGGCCGGAATGCGCTGTTCGGCGGCATCTTCGGCAAAGCCGGGCAAGGCCAGCGCGCGGGCGATCACCGGGGCGAAATCATGGCTGGCGATATGGGTGATCCCGGCCCAGCCCACCGGCCCGGCGGTGAACAGGCGGTCGGCATAGCCCTTGATTTCCGGGTTGATCAGGCAGTTCGAGGTCATCACGATGGCGCCGGGGAAGGCGTCGAATTCGCGCTGCTGGTCCTGCCAGGCGCCGCCATAGTTGCCGATCAGGTGCGGATACTTCTTGAACCCCGGATAGGCATTGGCGGGCAGAAGTTCGCCGTGGGTATAGACATTGATGCCCAGCCCCGCGGTCTGTTCGAGGATCGCCTCCAGATCGCCCATGTCGTGGCCCGAGACGAGGATGGCCTTGCCCCTGACCGGGGTCATGCGCACCATGGTCACTTCCGGGTGCCCGAAACGGCCCGTATTGGCCGCGTCGAGCAGTTCCATGACCTTGAGGTTGAGCGCGCCGATCGCCAGCGAATGGGCCAGCAGGGCGTCGATATCGGTCGGATCGGTGGCGAGGAACGCGGCAATGCGGTGGAATTCGGCGCTGACTGCGGCTTCCTCGTGGCCCAGAACGCGGGCATGTTCGCTATAGGCGGCGGTTCCCTTCAGGCCATAGAGCACCAGATTGCGCAGGCCCACGACGCTCGGCCCATCGCGGTCCATGAAGCGCTGGATGGCCGCATAAGGCGCGGCCTGCGCCAGCCCTTCATCGGTCAGGACCGGCGTCCAGGTGGCCGCCTCGGGCAGGTCCGCCAGATCCGCGCCCGCGCCCTGCGCACAGGCCTGCGCCAGCGCGCGGATGTCGAGCGCCTGCGCGATCAGACCGGTAAAGCGCGCCGCATCGAAGTTGACGTTGGTCAGCGTGGTGAACCACGCATGGGGCGTGAAGGCATCGACGCGGGCATCGCGCGCACCCACGGCCGCCGCGCGCGCCGCATAGGCCGAAACGCCCTGCATCACGCGCAGCAGGATGTCCTGCATGTCGGCCACTTGCGCGCTCTTGCCGCAAGACCCGACCTTTACCGCACAACCACCCTTGTTCGATTGTTCGCACTGCACGCAATACATGGGATTCTCCCGGTGAAGCTGACTTTCGAGGGCCTGCCTAGCCGGGAGATTAAAACATTCATTTGAGATGCATCAAATGTCGTCACTTTTTGCCGGGCTGGCAAACTGGTCATAGGCGCGCAGGGCATCGGCGGCATACATCAGCGCCGGGCCGCCCCCCATGTAGACGCACATCGCCATGACTTCGGCCACTTCCTCGCGCGTGGCGCCCAGATCGACCAGCGCCTTGCCGTGGAAGCCGATGCACCCGTCACAGTGCTGGGTCACGCCGATGGCCAGCGCGATGAGTTCCTTGGTCTTCTTGTCGAGCGCGCCCTC
>NZ_BTFW01000004.1 GCF_033242265.1 Novosphingobium sp. IK01
ACCCGCCGCGAGCATCTCGTTGAAATTCGACGATCGCACGGGTTCAGGATTTTTGACCGCAACGCTTTCCGTGAAGTTGTCGCCTTCTCGATCCCGATCGCGCAGACCATCATCCACCCCGGCCAGATGGCAGGCGTCATCGTCGATGAACTCCGGCGCCGGCAGATCTTCCTGCCTTCTCCATTGATTCTCGAAGCGGTGCTGCGACGGGCGCGTCAACAGGCCGAACAGCTCACCTATGAAGTGCTGACGAACGGCCTGCGGCCCGACACGCTACAGGGTCTGGACGATTTGCTGGCGCGACGGACGGGGCAGGCCGCGACATGGCTATCCTGGCTGCGCAATGCGCCACAATCGCCGGCAGCGCGCAACATCCTGCGCCTGATCGAACGGCTCGCCTATATCCGCGCGCTGGGCCTCGATCGCGCCCGTGCCGACATGATCCCGGCTTTGACTTTTGACAGGCTGGCGGACGAAGGCAGTCGCATCACACCCCAGCACCTTGGCGAACTCAATGCCCTGCGCCGCCATGCGACGCTGGCGGCAACCGGCATCCGCCTTGAGGAAAGCCTGACCGACGCCACCCTGACGATGTTCGACAAGCTGTTGGGCAGCATGGCGCGCCGCGCCGAGAACCGGACCCGCGACAAAGCCGTCAAGACGGTGCGCGAGTTGCAAGGCCACCTCCGGACGCTCACGGGGTCTTGCCGCCTCCTCATCGACGCGCGCAGCAAGGGCGTGGATTCTCTGGCGCAGATCGAGGCGCTGGACTGGCAGCGCTTCGCCGTGGCCGTCGAGCAGGCCGAAGTGCTCGGGCGACCGGAAACCGTCGATCGCACCTCCGAATTGATCGAGCGGCATCGCACGGTGAAGCTCTTTGCCGGTGCCTTTCTGGGGTTCTAAGCCAGAACCGCCGAAATTTCCGTCATCCCAGCTCCAGCCCCGCCACGAGCGCATCCAGGTCGATCATCTTGCCGTCGCTCTGGAAGGTGTAATGCCCGTTCAGCAGGATGTGCCGCCAGGCCGCCGGCGATATCTGGGTCAGGAGAGCGTGCGCCTTGGCGTTGCCGCTCGCCTCGTACTTCATCAGCAGCCGCGAGAGGATGGCCGAGTTGTAGAAGATGACCGCGTTGGCGATCAGCCTGGCGCACTGGTTGCTGATCTCAATTTCGATGTCGGTGCGCCCGGTCAATTCCTTCTTGCCGCCGACCTGGGCGATGGTTGAGCGTAGCTGGTGATAGGACTCGATGCGGTTCTGTGAGCGGTGAACGTTGCGCTCCAGTTGCGGATCGCGCAGGTAGCGCAGCGTGTAGATGCTGCGGATGAGCTTGTCGAACTCGAACACCGCGCGCCGCGTGGGGTTCGGCGCGGTGTAGGTGCATAGCTTGCGGATCAGCGTGCCCTGCGTCATCTCCTTCAGTCCGAGCGTGGCGACAATCTGGTCGAGGTTCGGCTTCTCGCTGACTATGAGATCGCGGTCGATTCTCCCGGCCGGCCGGATCAGGCACTGATCGTACAGCGCCGGATCGTCGGCACTGTAGAGTTCCTTCAACTGATCGCCAAGGTCGGTGAAGCGCGGCTCGAAACGCAGGCCGAACCAGTGCAGGATAGCGAAGTTGGCCTTGTTGACGCTGTGCATGTCGCCGGTGATCGCGGTCGGCACGATGTCCGACGTGTTGCGATACCAGATGTCGAACACGTGATGGGCCTCGTAATCGTGCGCGCCGATCAGGTAGCCGTTGAGCGGCACGTGGTTGCACAGCAGCGTGTAGGCGACCACGCCCTTGCCGCGCCCAAAGTATTTGCGCGAGTGGCGCGCTTTCACGGTCGGCCGCTCGACGCCGAATTTCTGACCATCGACGGCACCGTACAGTGCATCGAGGTCGAACGAGTAGTACGGGAAGATCGGCAGCGCGGCGATGGCGTTGCTGATGCAGTCGTTGGCCGCGTGCAGCGTTGCGTGGCGCAGGTACTGTTGGTAGGCGCTCTCCAGCACGTGGTACGGGATGTCGCTGGTGCGTGCCATGACCTGGTTGCCGTGGTTCATCGCCTGCGCGATGATGACCGCCATCAGGCTGTCGGCGTCGGCGACCTTCTTCGCATAGCGCGGCTGCAAAGGCGTCAGCGCCGACAGGAACTGGCACTGGCCGTTGACGAAGCGGAACACGTCGGCCACGTCGCAGAACGGCAGTTGCTCGTAGAACGCCTTCTCGCGCGCCTTCTGGTTCTCGCCCTTGGGCTTGCGCCATGTCAGCTTCTGCGTGTCCTTGTCGTATTCTAGGTGCGTCAGCTTGCCCTGCTTCAGCTCGCGGTTGAAGGCCAGCCACTGAGCGCGCAGCTCGGTCGCGAGCGCATCGAGCTGGGCATCGAGTGGCTGCCGCAGGAACGGGATGTCGATCTGCGCCAGCACGGCGGCCTTCTCATCCAGCGAAACCAGCTCGTCGGAAAAATGCCGGTGCTGCAAGCTGTCGTCGAGGTAGAGTTCACCCGACTGGAAGCGCTTCCTGACCTGGCGGTACAGCCAGAACTCGTAGCGGTCGGCATGCAGGTCCGTCGGCTTGCCATCGGCATCGAAGGTCAGCAGGTACGGTCGCAAGCGTTTCGGCAGCGTGGCCGCTGGACATTCGGCGAGCGGCCGTTGCGATAGGCGCTGCTGTTTGGCGAACACGTCCTTGGCCCAGGCCAGCGCCACGAGCCACGGGCTGCCCGGATCAGTGCCAGCGAGGTCGAGCGCGACATACAGCGGCCGAAGATGGCGGCGGATGCGCTCAGCCAGGCCGTCCACCGCCTGCCAGTGCAAAGCCAGCTTGCTCACCGGCTTCACGCTCATGCGCTGCGCGGTGGTTTGCAGCGTATCGCGGGGCATGATTTTGTAGGCGCGCTGGCGCACATCGCCGAACGGCGTGGGATCGGGCACGCTGTCGTCGATGTAAAGCGACAGCAGGCGGCCGACCTGCGGTGTGTCTTGCTGACGGCGCACCTGCTCGGCGACAAAGGATTGCTTTGCGCCCGCACTGCTTTCGTCCTCCAACTGCTTCATGTGGTAGGCCATCGCATCGACCAGGTTGTCGGAAAGCTGCCGGTAGCGCACCCAGGCATAGCAAAGCAGGTAGAGGTAGGTCTGATCGGCCTTCAGGTTGCGTAGATCGTGGACGGTGTAGAAGTTCGCCAGGCTGGCGTAGTACAGCAGATTCTGCTGCGAGACGCCGAGCTTGGGCAGCAGCGCCTTGGCGATCCGGTGCAGCGGCTCCAGCGTGGCGCGCTTTTCGCGTTCGCGGGCCATCTGACGCCAGCCAAAGTCCTTGGCGTCCTGCTTGAGCGCCGCCAATTGCGACAGGGTGTCGTCACGCACTAGAAGCCGACCCAGCGCGGCCTTGGCCGATTCGTCCAACACTTCCGACAGCAGGCCAGCCAGCCGCCGACGCTCGGCGGACAGGGCTTCGCTCACCAGCTCTTGCAGGGTGGTATAGCCGGGCCGGATGATCTTGTGCTCGTTTAGCCAGACGATCAGCTCGGCGGCGATGAACCCCGGCATCACGTCGCGCCGCACGGTCTGCGCGGCCTGCTGCGCGAGCTGCGCCAGGAACTCGGCCGCCCACGGCCGGTAGCCGAACAGATCGGCAATCCACTCGCGCTGGGTGTAGTGCTCGTGCTTGGAGATTGGCTTGTGCTCGAAGGACTCGCCGTGGAAGTAGCGGCTCAGCACGAAGGCGCAATCGTGCTCGACCTCACTCCAGTCGAAGCGGAAGAAGGCATGCTTGGCCTTGAAGTAACCGATCTGCAAGATGCAATAGACCTGGGCATGGAGACCAGGCCGGCTGCTGGCGAGCGCCAGTTCGGTTTCAGTCAACGCCAAGTATTCCAGCCGCTGGGCGTCGTCGAAGTCCGGCAGGCCGTACAGGGCTTCCTGCTCGGCGTCCGACAGGACGGTCAATCGTTCGCTCTTGGTCGTCATCGCGATGACGCTCCACGAGAGCCCGTCCAACCAACCCGTGCCAGGGTCTCGATCAGCGTGGTTCGCTTGACGCCGAAGTTGCGGCACACCGCCGCCTTGGACATGCCGCCATCGAGCGCAGCGACGATGGCCTCCAGCTTCTCGCCGGTGATCGCCTGCGGCCGGCCGCCGATCCGGCCGCGTTTGCGGGCGGCAGCCAGACCGGCGACGACACGTTCCTGGATCAAGGCGCGTTCGTACTGCGCGAGCGCGCCGAACACCTGGAACAGAAACTCGCCCGAGGGCGTCGTGGTATCCAGGTTCTCCGTCAGCGAGCGGAACGCCACCTGCTTTTTCTTGAGCGAGGTCACGATGGCGAGCAAGTGCGACAACGAACGGCCGAGCCGGTCGAGCTTCCACACGACCAACACGTCGCCAGGGCGAACGAATTCGAGCGCCCGCGCCAGGCCCGCGCGGTCGTCCTTCGCGCCGGAAGCATGATCCTCGAACAGATGCCGCGCATCGACGCCGACGGCGAGCAGCGCATCGCGCTGCAAGTTCGTGCTCTGGCGGTCGGAGTCCGACGACACGCGCATGTAACCTACCAACATAAGCGGAAAACCATTAAGACGAGGTTTCCGTATGGTAGCGTCTGGCGACAGAGTTTTCCGCACAATTTTGCGGCCACTCGGAGGTTGGTGCAGAGGACCGTTGAAGGCCTGTCGAAAAACAAATGTTTTCCGACAGGCCTTGGCCTAGCGCACGCCCGCCTTGCAGCGTTCTGTGAATAGCGCTTAGTAATGACGGCGTATATACTTTGTTAGTATCAAGTGGCAGGAGGCCCCGATCATGTCAAAACAAGCCGTTTTCACGATGAAGCTGGAGCCTGAGTTGCGCGCCGAGTTTATGGCCGAAGCCGAGGCGGCCCATCGCCCGGCGTCGCAAGTGCTGCGCGAGCTGATGCGCGAGTTCGTTCAGCGCCAGCGCGAGTCGCGCGAGTACGACGAGTTCCTGCGCCGCAAGGTCGAAGCCGGCCGGGCTTCGATGCGCGCTGGATTGGGGCGGTCGAACGATGAAGTTGAGGCCGAATTCGCCGCACGGCGTGCCAGTGTGGCGAGCCAGGCGTGAGGGTTGTTTGGACGCCCGAAGCGCAGCAAGACCGTGCCGATGTGTGGGACTACATCGCAGCCGACAATCCGCGCGCGGCGGCCCGGATGGATGAGATTTTCAGCGACGCGGCCGCCCGCTTGATCCAGCACCCCATGCTGGGCAAGCCGGGAAAGATTCCCGGGACCCGCGAGTTGATCCCGCACGAAAGCTATCGCCTGGTGTATCAGATCGACGGCGAAACGGTGTGGATACTGACGCTGGTTCATACTGCCCGCCTGTTGCCGCCTGTGCGCGATTAAGATATGATCATGGCAACAATGAAACGGCGCGTTGACAGACTGCTTTCGAGCCAGACCGCGGTCGGCGGCAGGCGGCCAGTTGCGCGGAGGCGATGATGCACAAGCACGGGATCGGCAGATAGGTTCTTCGAAGCTGCAAGAGTTAAAACATTCACACATGAAAGATTGAAATGGATACACGATTATTTGCTTTCGTCGGCGCAGACATTGGCCCTTGGCGGATTGTCAGGGCCGAAACGAGAGTTGGCGAGCCCCTGCCTGAAGCCAAAAGGCTCAACGTCGTATCCGCTTCAGAGTTGCAGTCTGAAACCAATGCACCCTGGATACTTCGTGGAATAACCAGCAATGAACGATATGTCATGCGCGCAGAGAAGAATGAAATTGTAGCGAAGCAGCAAGGTCTGGCGCGCCCAGAAGCAACGTGCGGTGCGCTAATACCGATCCGGAAGAACGCAGCTTGGTGGGAGCTCACGCAAGACGAACGCCGGAGCGTTTTCGAACAGTCGAAGCACGTCCAAATCGGGCTTCAGTATTTGCCTGCAGTAGCGCGCAAGCTCCACCACTGCCGCGACCTCTCAGAGAATGAACCGTTCGATTTTCTGAATTGGTTCGAATACGCGCC
Source organism: Novosphingobium sp. IK01 (assembly GCF_033242265.1). Classification (NCBI taxonomy): domain Bacteria; kingdom Pseudomonadati; phylum Pseudomonadota; class Alphaproteobacteria; order Sphingomonadales; family Sphingomonadaceae; genus Novosphingobium; species Novosphingobium pituita. The sequence continues at coordinate 5,966 of NZ_BTFW01000004.1, forward strand.
AATTCATGAGGTTGAGTTCAACAGGCTGCTTTCCGAACTGCGTGCGTCAGAGGAATGGAAATACGTCGACCGAGAAGTCGATATTCGTCTTACGCAAGCACAGGTCTAACCCGCCGATGAACACGGACCCCCAACAGCGGCGCGTTGCGCCGCCGTTTCGGGCCGGTTATCGGCAACGTAGAACTCTCGGATACAGTTGTTCTGTAATAACTTCTCAAGCCAAATTGATTTTTGGAGTGGATATGGAAATGGAATCAAGAATATTTTCGGTAACAGAATATATTCGTCCGTCTGACGGCGAACCAATTCGTTCAGTGGTTCTGGAAACCAAGGACTCAGCAGTTGTTGTTTGGCATGCCCATCCTGGGCAAGAAATAACCGCTCATGTTCACCCGGACGGCCAAGATACTTGGACGGTTATCTCTGGAGAGGCTGAGTATTACCAAGGAGGCGGCAAAGTCGCTCATCTAAAGGCTGGAGATATTGCCATAGCAAAACCTGGCCAAGTGCATGGCGCTCTAAATACTAGTCCAGTGCCGTTTGTATTTGTCTCAGTGGTTGCATCTGGCAACGCGGGTTTTGCGTTGGCTGAAAAATAGTCTTTCTCAAATGTGTGCCCCAGAGAGTTCTAACCCATCCATCAACACGGACGCTGCGCGATGAAGCCGCGCCGCGCCGGCTAACTCCACGTTGAGCGTCAGCTTTCCATATGTCTGGGGGTCTGCAACGGGTCGGGTGCCGTCGCGTGCGCAGTGTCAAAGCTGACATGACTAATACATGAGATGGGCTGATGCTCGCCGTCCGGTCAGGCAGCTGCCCCCCTGCAGGACTCACAGCAGTTGTATGCCACCCGTCATCCGAGACGTCAGTCGGCCTCATCCAGACCGGAACAATCTGGACGTGACGTCCGGCTGGCATTGCCGTGATCGAAATGGCGGCTAGTGACACGACTGTTGGGTCTACCCCATCGACCGGGCGCGGGACAAGCCACGTTGATCGGCTGACGGAATTTTCGGCGGTTCCGGCTTAGAACCCCTTTCTCAACACCTTCGAATTTCGCGGCGCCGGTGCGGTGCAGGGACTCCTGTCGGCGCTTACCATCATCGCGGAGCTATACCGGACCGGCAAACGGCGCTTGCCTGATCGCGTGCCGCTGCGCTTTGTGCCCTCCGCATGGCGGCCGTTCGTCCTGCGGGACGGCATCGTCGATCGCGCCGCCTATGAACTATGCGCCTTGGCCCAGCTACGGGAGCGGTTGCGAGCGGGAGACATATGGGTCTCGGGAAGCCGCCAGTTCCGCGATTTCGATAGCTACCTCATCCCGTCGGCCACCTTCGACGCGCTTCGCGAGAAGGGGCCGTTGCCGCTCGCCATCGAAACGGACTTCGATCGTCATATCGAGGAAAGGCGCGCCAGGCTCGACACGGCGATCGAACAGGTGACGGTCCTCGCCCGACAGGGCGAGCTGCCCCAGGTCAGGCTTAACGAAAGCGGCCTTATCATCTCGCCGCTGAAGGCGGCAACGCCACCCGCCACCGAGATTGCCCGTCGCGCTGCCTACGACCGACTGCCGCGCGTGAAGATCACCGATCTCCTGCTTGAGGTCGATGCCTGGACCGGGTTCAGCGAATGCTTCATCCATCGGCGTTCGGGCCGGGAGGCCGACGACCGCAATGCGCTGCTCACCGTCATCCTTGCCGATGGCATCAATCTCGGCCTCACGCGCATGGCGGAAACCTGCCGGGGCGCAAGCCTGCGTCAGCTCGCCCATCTCCACGACTGGCACATCAGCGAGGCCGCCTATGGCGAAGCGCTGGGAAGGCTGATCGACGCCCATCGTGCCATGCCGCTCGCCGCGCTGTGGGGAGACGGCACCACCTCGTCGAGCGACGGACAGCAATTTCATGCCGGTGGTCGCGGGGCCGCGATCGGCGACATCAACGCGCGCAGCGGCAACGAACCGGGCGTTGCCTTCTACACCCATGTCTCGGATCGATATGGCCCCTTCGCGACCCGGGTAATCGCGGCGACCGCCGGCGAAGCTCCCTATGTGCTGGATGGCTTGCTATATCAGCAGACCGGCCTGACAATCGAGGAGCACTACACCGATACAGGCGGGGCATCGGACCATGTGTTCGGCCTCATGCCCTTCTTCGGCTACCGTTTCGCGCCACGCCTGCGCGACATCAAGGAACGTCGTTTGCACCTGCTTCCCGGCCAGGAAGCAGGCCCCTTGCTCGCCGGCATGACGGGCGAACCGATCGCATTGGGTCATGTCGCAGCGCATTGGGACGAACTGCTGCGGTTCGCCACATCGATCCGCACCGGCACCGGCACCGCTTCAGCGATGCTACGCCGCCTGTCCGCCTATCCGCGACAGAATGGACTAGCCCTCGCGTTGCGCGAGCTTGGCCGTCTCGAACGCTCGATCTTCATGCTCGACTGGTTGCGCGACATCGACCTGCGCCGGCGCACCCAGGCGGGCCTCAATAAGGGCGAAGCCCGCAACGCGCTCGCCCGCGCGCTCTTCTTCAACCAGCTCGGCGAGCTGCGTGATCGGCGGTTCGAGAACCAGACCTATCGCGCATCCGGCCTCAACCTGCTCGTCGCCGCCATCATCTTGTGGAACACCCGCTATCTTGAAGTGGCGCTGGCGGACATCGGCACGCCCGACGAAATCGCGCGCCACGTCGCGCCGTTGGGCTGGGAGCATATCTCGCTGACCGGCGACTATAGCTGGAATGTAGAAGACCGGCCCGATCCGGATGCCTTGCGGCCGCTGCGCGCCGTCCGATCCCTGCTCGCCGCGTGACGTTCGCTATCCGTTCGCCCTTACCGTGCAGATACGTCACTTTCGTGTAGTCACCCCGAATATGAGAAGGTCGCGTTTGAGGCCGCGCAGGATCGGGCCGATTACCCGCGCTATCTGCTGCGCCTGTGCGAACTGGAGCGCATCGACCGTGAACGCCGGATGGTCGAGCGTCGCATCCGCATGGCCAGGTTCCCGCATACCAAGAGTTTTGACACCTTCGACTTTGCAGCCCAGCCATCACTGAACAAGGCGCTGGTGCTGGAACTGGCGCGCGGAGAATGGATCGAGCGGCAGCGCAATGTCATTGCGCTGGGCCCCAGCGGTACCGGCAAGACCCACACCGCCCTCGCGCTGGGACTGGCCGCTTGCCAGAAGGGGCACAGCGTGGCCTTCACCACCGCTGCGGCGCTGGTCCATGACTTGATGGAGGCGCGCGACGAACGGCGACTGCGCAGCCTGCAAAAGCATCTGGCCTCGGTGAAACTGCTGATCCTCGACGAGCTGGGCTATGTGCCCTTCACCGCAGTGGGCGGTGAATTGCTGTTCGAGGTGCTCAGCCAGCGGTATGAACGCGGCAGCACGCTGATCACCAGCAATCTGCCCTTCGATGAATGGACATCGGTGTTCGGGTCCGAGCGCTTGACTGGCGCCCTGCTCGACCGCCTGACCCACCACGTGCACATCCTCGAGATGAATGGTGACAGCTTCCGCCTCACCAGCAGCCGCAAGCGCCAGAAGGACAAGGGGGAGGCAAAATGATCTGACAAAAGGCGGCCATCGGCAGCGGGAAATCGGCTTCCGCTCCGCTACAGCCGCTTCCCCGCTGCCGATGCTGTCCAGCCTCAACCATGGGGCTTTTTATTCAACCCAACTGGCCCCTTTTTAAACCGGTGCCTGGCCCGTTTTTATCCCGGTGTTGACAACCGCCCCATGCTGGCGACTGGAACGATCTGCTGCGCGAGATCCGTTCGCTATGAAATTGTTTCCTGGAGCGACGCGGTTCCAACGATGGACGATGGGGGCGACGTTCCTGATCGTGGCAACCTATGCAATCTCGCAGAACAAGCAGTCGCTCGTCGAAGTCTCGAAAACAAGATTGTCTTCGCCAAGTCCCGGGATCATCGATGGGGATACGATTGATTTTCCCAATGGACGGGTTCGCGTCGTCGGCATCGATGCGCCCGATGATGATCTGCCACAGCTAAAGGCCATCTCCAGCGAGGCGTTGCGCGGGCTGGCGCTCCGGGACGGCGGAATGGACTGCTCGGTGTCTATGTTTGACTATGCGCTGCGGCGGGAGAAGCAGTGCCGCACCGATCCGAAAAGCTACGGGCGGTTGAATCTGGCGTGTCGTTTTCCCGCCAATAAGGCGAGCGTGGGGGCAACGATGGTCGCCCAAGGCTATGCCGTCGACTACCGCATTTTCTCCGGTGGAGCCTATGTCGAGCTGATGCAGAAGGCGGCAGCGCAGCGGGCAGGATTATGGGGCGTGGACTATGAGGGAATGCGTCAGCTTGCTGTTCGCAGGGCGCAGGTGCCGCAGGGATGTAGCACAGGGACGATCAAGAAATAGGCTGCACAATGCTTGAACGCGGATCGCCAAGAGCGGCATTGATCGGCCGCTGGGGGATGGCCCTCACACTTGTTACCGGCGCGGTCCTGATCGGCCGCCTGATCCGTAATTTCCCCTATCTCCTGCCCAATCGGCTTCCTGGCCTTGTCCTATACGAGCTGGGTCCGGCGCTGATCTTGGTTGCTGCGGTCGGCAGCGCCGTGGTCTTCACCAAGGAAGACGGACCGCGCCTTGGCATCCCTGCGCGGCTCGTGCTGTTTGCACTCGTCGCGACGATCGCCGGGACCGCTACCCTTGCTGCCGAATATGCTGCCGCTCTCGACGGGCAATGGCTATGAACACGAGGTGTGCCACGTGGCACACCCCTATCGCGAGACCTACATGGCGTCGCGATGACTTTTGCGAGGGTGTGATGCCGATAGAGCCTTTCGTTCTTATTGTTGCCGATCACGACAGGCGCGTCTTTTCGGTCGAGGGGCCGATGGTGGACGACAACCCGTGGTCAAAGCCGGTCGTCGATGCTCAAGATGGCGGCAAGCGCCACATCAACTGCTTCGTTCCCGGTGGCCCCTCGCGCACCGACGTAGAGACCGCCGCGCGCGAATATCAGCGTGAATATGGGTATGCGCGTGTTGAGGCGGGATCGATCGTCAGCCGCAAACCCTGCTAAGGTCACAGCAACCGGCATCAATCAACCTGGTTCGTTCATGCTATCTATCTGGCGCATTTGACCCGCCAAGCCGCTCAGACGGCCCTTCAGGCGTTGATCGCCGCTGCCGGGCTGCTGGAGGGCCAACCTCGTCTTACGGTGCTTCAGGCGCTGGCGATTGGGCACGACGACCTTCCCGTCGCGAACGACGACACCCGTGATCTCCGCTGGCCGATCCACATAGTGCTTGAGCTTGTGATAGCGCAGCCCTGTCCGGTGGATCATGCGCCGCACATGCCAAACATCTGCTACGGGCACTTTCGCGCCGGAAATTGTCACGTCATCGACATAGACCGTCAGCGTGTAGCCCTTGGCCGTGCAGAACGCCGCGATCTCGGCCCACATATCGTGATAGCTATAATATGCCAGGATCGGGCTGAGGGGACTGCCCGTCGGCAAATGACCCTCGAACGTGCAAAGATCACCAAGAATGCCGGCAACGTCGGCGCGGCATCCCATGATGCTTTGGAAGAACGCGATCACCCGCACACGGGGCGTGTTGGGGAAGAACTTCTTGATGTCGAGGCAGTGAACGACGCGGTTGCCGCGATGGCGCGCGGCATTGCTGACGTAGCATCGTCCCTTCACCGGGCAGAACAGAAAAGATGGCGGCTCGATCCGCGCCAGCATCTTGGCGATACGGCCCTGTACACGCTTGAGCGGCGCGACCGGATCTTCAACCGGACGTTTTCCGCCACTCTTCTTCTCAATCTCAAACTGCCGATACCGATCCGGCCCGGTCGCCATTGCCCGCAGCTCAGCTTCTGCAAGGCCGAGCACGTCAGCGAGGCGGCGCGGACTCGTGAGCTTATAGAGCTGCGACTGATTGAGCGGGATGACCGTCTTATTCGGCATGGGTCCGACCGGACCGAGCCTCGAGGAATTGAAGCAGGCTCACCACCTTGCCAGCGACAAAGGTCCGTGCCTGGTCGAGCGTGCTCTTCTGATCGAGGTTCTCCGAAAAGAACATGATCGACGAGACAGGCATGTCGAAGACAGTGGCATAGCGCTGGATGATGTCCAGCGTGGGCGTCTTCAGGCCGCGTTCGATTTCCGACAGATACGACGTCGAAACCTCCAACCGCTCAGCCGCCTGCTTCTGCTTGAGGTCGTGATAGACTCGGATCAAGCGAAGAGCTTCACCCAACATTGCATCTCCTTTCAGGAGGCTATTCAGGGTGCGAATTACTGGCGGAAAACCTTGATGATGGAGAGGGCGATGTGGAGCAGTTGCACCACCACTCGCCCCAAGGCCACCACCGTCTTCAAAGTGGACGGACGGATCAGGCGCTTTGCCCAATGCTGCCGTCGCACCGTCTTCGTTCGCGCACGCTTCTCGTTCAGACCAAGCTTTCGCATGGCGTCCTCCTCTGCCAACCCCCACACCATGCAGGGGCGCCGCCGAGGCTTTGGAGGGTGGGGTAGAAGCACGTTAACCCTGAACACCAAGGCGGACACCGGGCCGTCCGGTGGCCGCCCGCGGCGCCGCTCGCTCGCACGCACGGAGCCACAAAGCAGAGAAGGTTTCTTCTCCAGGAGGGGTTTCCCCCTCGGTTGATGGCGACACATCCCCTTTCAAACTGAACGAGAGTGTGATGCCCTAGCGCACTTCGCTAGTCAACGAATAAAATCCGCTCACAGCGAATTTATTGCTCTGCCTAAGCGGCGGCCGACGACGTTCCGCCCTTCCCTGCCATGCGACTGGACGACTCGATGCCAATCTACCGGCGAGCAGGTCATTATGTCTGAAGCTTGCGGGCTGCGTGCCAGTGCCGCAGATAAGCCAAGGGCCGCCCTTTTGAGGCGGCCCCGACCATTTAGTTCCCTCGCGGGAAACGGACACTCCCCAGGGGGAGGCCGCGCGTGCTCCCCATGTAGAAACCCATCCCTTACGATTCAACTAAAATCTGAAAGGACATCAACCGGCCTTACGCGCCGGAACCGGTGGGCGTAGGCGGCACCCCCTGAGGCGGCGACGGGGGCGTCGAGGGCACCGGCAGCCAGGCCAACACAAGGCGCAGCATGTCGTCGAACTCCCCGACCGGCATTCGCATGATGCCGCCTTTGTCAGGGATTAGCCGGCTCACCGCCACGGTCGTCAGCTTGTCGCAGATCGCGAACGCCGCCCGACCGTCAATCGTGGTCTGCAGCGGAAAGGCCCACTTGTTTCCTGGCTGCGCTGCCGTCGAGCAGGGCACCACCGTGACCGCGCCATGCAGCGTGTTCTTGAACGACACGATGATGACGGGGCGCCGCTTCCAGAACTCCGGGAGCTGGGCGTCTTGCGGAAAGTCACACCAGTAGAGCTGACGGATGCTTGGCGCGGCCGTAACCCTCGGTTCCACTTTCGGGGGTGGATCTTGGATATGCGCGTTCACTCGTCGTCATCCTGTACCAGACGCAGCTTAGGCGCCCCGGCCCGGTTCTGACGGCGCTTCGCCAACTCGGCCTTGTCCTTGATCTCAGCCAGCTTCTCGACCGCGAACGGCGCTACTGCCTTAATCAGCCCATCGAGATGGTAGATGTTGGTGCGGCTGCCGGTTTCGGTCCGCCGCTCCTCGCGACGGATATACCCTGCCCCCTCCAGCGCAGCGATGTGCTTCTGGATCGTGCGCGGATGAACGTCCATCGCCTTCGCCATCGTGGTCTTGGACGGAAAGGGCTTGCCCTCCGCCGTCCACCATTTGCTCGCCAGATACACGATGATGTTGAGATCGAGCGGCGACAGCATGAGCTGGCGCTGATTTTCGATGATGACGCTCGGCAATGCAGTCCAGCCCGCATCCATCAGCGGCTTGGTCCACTTCTTCTCATTCGTTCGCAGATCGGCGCTGCTGTCCTTTTGCTTTTTCGCAGCCATGTGATTATCCTTTCTGGCTGCAAATATGCCCCTCGCGCGAAGGGGATTCAAGTTTGAGGGGGCGGCACTAGGGGCGCCCCACAGGGCGCGCAGGCCGCCCCCTCCCCGGCCCTTTGGACCGCCCACCCGGGAGCCGCACGGGGCCTACAAAGCATAGGACATCCCCATATAGGAACCGCTCAGGGTACACTCCTGGCGTATCAACCGAGGATAAACCCAGCGGGAGCCCCCACGGCCTCCCCCTCTCCCCGTGTTTTCCTATTCGCGCTGCCGCAAGGCAGGTGTGCCACGTGGCACACCCCCCATGACACGCCTGGAGCGTGGCACAGCTTGTTGGGCACGCTGCCCTCCCCCGGAGGCCAGACCGGTGCCGGGGAACACCAAGGGCGGCTGCCCTTTCGTTCCCGAACGACAATCAGGCCCCCCGTGTAATCCGCCAAACGCGGCACCCGACGCCCTGCGGAGCGTCGGCCGCGCTAGGCGGCTCGCCCGCGCCAGAGGCCAGATTCTCGCCCTCCCTCCCCATCCCGTTCCTCGCCGGAAAGGCAGAGCCGGTTGCTGTTGCGACCGGCTTTCAGCCTCAAAGGAAAGGAAGACATCATGGGACGGATCACCGACAATCGAGCCGACATCTATCAGGAAATCACCGATCAGATGATCGCGATGATCGAGGCCGGCACCCGGCCGTGGTCGAAATCGTGGAATGGCAGCACCGCACCGAATATCCCGCTCCGCTCGACCGGCGTTCCCTATCGGGGCATCAACGTCCTGACCCTTTGGGTTGCCGCCATGACCAAGGGCTATGCCTCTCCGCATTGGCTGACCTTCAAGCAAGCGCTTGCGCTTGGTGGATGCGTCCGCAAGGGCGAGAAGGGTTCGACCGTCGTCTATGCCAACAAGATCGAGGTTGACGCCGACAAGGGTGGAGAGAGCAGCGAGGACGGCAAGCGTCAGGTGGCGTTTCTTAAGCGCTATACCGTTTTCAATGCCGAGCAGATCGATGGCATCGAGGCGAAATATCCAACCCCCGCGCCGATCATCACCGCAACCAATCCCGATGAGCGGGATGCCGAGCTGGACGCGCTTTTCGCTCGCATCTCCGTCACCCTTAAACACTTCGGATCGCAGCCCTATTATCAGCCGAGCGGCGATCATGTGGTCATGCCCGAGTTTGCCGATTTCCACACCAGCGATGACTATTATTCGACCCTAGCGCACGAACTTTGCCACGCGACGGGACATGTTGACCGACTTGCCCGTCCCTCTCTCATTTCCACGAAGCGCGAGGACTACGCCCGAGAGGAATTGGTTGCCGAGCTAGGGGCGGCGTTCGTCAGCGCGACCATCGGCATCAAGCTTCACGACCGTGAAGACCACGCCGCCTATCTGGCGAGTTGGCTACAGGCCCTGCGCAACGACAAGCGGTGCATCTTCACCGCCGCCCGCCTAGCCCAGGACGCGTCCGACTGGCTCTTGAGCCGCATGGCCGTTGAGACGGCCCCTGAACTGGACGAGCCGGCATGAGCGCCCCCACGTCCCGGCCCCGACGAGGGCCGGGACGTGGCGGCGCGACTGGCCTATGATCCCAAAATCACGACCGTCGCCATCATTGACGGCGGTGAGCGCCACCTTTTCAATCAGCCGCTACTTTCGGGGTTGCCGACGTGCAAGCCAGGTGCGCATTTCGGCGATCTCGCGCCTTTGGGTTGCCACCACTGCGGCCGCGAGGCGGCGCACGGCGGGATCTCGGCCATACTTCAATTCGATTTCAGCCATCGCGATAGCGCCTTCATGATGGGGAATCATCGCGCGCATAAAATCGGCGTCGGCATCACCCGTGAAGGCTACGTCCATATCGCCATGCATCTTGGCATTTGCGGCCCGGTAGGCCCGCGTAGCGGGCGGCTCGTTTAGCGAGCCTGACACGGCACCAGTTGACCCATGCTGGGTATGCTGTGCCTTCGCGGAAAGCGGGGTTAAGACGGCGGTCATTGCCAGCATCAGCGCGAACGGCCTGTTGCTTCCGATCATTACGATTCTTCTCCAGTGATAGTGATTTGGTTCATGGGGCGGGCGAAGGTGGCTCGCTTCAGCGTCCAGACTGCCGCCCCGCCGCCGCGTCGAGCTCGGCCACGGCTTGCGCCGCGGCCTCGCAGTCGCTGCCGGTCTCTTGGCCCCGCTCGCAGCGTGTGACGACCAGTCTCGCCTCTTCCGCGTGGAAGCGGAAATAGCCGGCGTCGCGTGGTTTAATCAGCCCGCATCCGGACAGAACGATTGTTGCGGCAACGGCGATGATCGCCTGCTGCTTGCTGTTCCCCATTATGTCGATCCTCTCCATATTCCGGCCCAACGCCACTTCCCTCCGTTGCGACGCCATGCGTGAAATCCGCTGCGGTGAAGCCTTCCAACCAATCTGATGAGGATGATCGCGCTGGCTGGTGAGATCAGGCTAAAGGCACGTGCAAAGCGTGTGATGCGGACAAGCATCGAAGCTGCCATGAGCCAAAGGCCGGCAGGAAACGCGGGCAGCAGGTCAGCCATCAATGGCCACCCCTTGATCGCCCGAAAGTCGCGACCCGCCAAAGATACCAGATGACGGCCAGCGCGAGCACGGCGTTGCTGACCGGTTCGATGACGCTCGCCACCTGGCTATAGCGTTCGCCCAGCTCATAGCCCGCCAGCACGAGGATAACGGTCCATATGGCCGAGCCGGTGAGCGTCGAGACCAAGAATGGACCAAGGGGCATCCCGCTGACCCCTGCGGGCACCGAAATCAGGGTCCGGACTCCCGGGACCATGCGCCCGAACAGAACCGCCCAACGACCGTAGCGGTCGAACCAGCGGTCGACATGATCGACCTCACCGGGCGTCAACGTCAGCCATCGGCCGTGGCGGGAAGCAAAGCGCTTCAATCGTTCGATGCCGATCCAGCGGCCGACATAGTACCACAGCACCGCCCCTGCAGCCGATCCGAGGGTGCCGGCGATTGCCACCACCCACAGCGAGCCGCGCCCCTGCGCAGCGGTGTAGCCGGCAAGTGGCAAAATCACTTCCGACGGAATTGGCGGAAAGACATTTTCGGCCAGCATCAGCAGGAAGACGCCAAAGCCGCCGAGTGACGCGAGGATCGATGTTATGATGTCGAACACAAACCAGCCTCGTCAGAAGATCCAATAGGAGATCGCGCAAATCACGAGCAGGAGGGCGACGACGGACCCAACGATCCGATTTTCCAGGCGCGGACATTCGACGTTCCTGATCCGCACGGCGACCTGCCAAGCGGGTCGAACCGGACACCGCCACGAACCTGCGGCAATCCGATCCAGCTCGGCATCCGACAACCCGAAGAACGATTTTGCTTCACCGCGCGATCGTCCCGCCAACCCCATCACCCGCAGCACCACGTCGCTCCATGCGACATCGATCGCGCTCGGCCGATCGACCATCGTGCCGCGCGCGTCGCCGCCCGCCCACGAAGGGGACAGCAGGCCGATGATCTGGTGGGGATTGCGCTCCAGCAGCGTCGCCCAGCGCAGCAAGCGATGTTGGCGGTCACGCGCCGCGATGGTCCTCGCCGGTGCCCAGCGCCGGGTAAGGGATCGCACAGGCCGCATCCATCGGCTCGCCCAAGGGCTCGTCATCGGCTCGCCGAGCTGCCGACGTCGCCATTGGTGGCGCGCTTGAGCGGACGAGAGCAGCGCAGGGTGAGGAAGGTGGTAGCGCTCAGGATGAAGGCGATGTCGTATAGGCCGTAGCCCACGGCCGCGCCGAGCGCGCCAGTCGCCCACAGACTGGCCGCCGTCGCTGTGCCTGACGCCTTGTCGCCCTTCTTCAGAATCGCGCCGCCCCCGATGAAGCCGACACCCGTAATCAGACCTTCGAGCAACCTGGCTTGCGCTGGAGACGTGCGGCCGAGGATCGCAATGCCCACCAGCACGAAGCCGCAACTGGCGATGGCAACCAACGGGAATGTACGGATGCCTGCGCTGCGGGCGTCGTTCTCGCGATCCCAGCCAACAGGAAGGGCGAGCGCGTAGGCGATGGCGAGACTGATGATATGGGTGGTTATCTCCCACCACGAGCTTTGAAACATGCCGGCCTGCCTGTTCTACGCGATTGCTCCAGATCGGAGGTAAAGGGGTAAGGTCGGGCCGAGAGTCCCACAGACGTTCAGGCCCAAGGCGGGGATCGCGAACATCGGCGATCCCTACCGGTGCAGACATGCGATGATGGCAGTCACGACGGCGGTGGTTTCCGCAACGTCGCGCACTCTCACCGTATCGAGGCCAATTTCAGCGGCGGGATAGTCATTCCCACCGGGGAAGATCGCATCGCCGATGAACAGCATCCCGTCGAGCGGGACGCCGCTTTCAGCACTCAAGCGCTTCAGGCCATAGCCCTTGTCCACCCCTGCCCTGGTCACGTCGATCGATGTCGTGCCACCTAGATTGATCGAGAGGTCCGGCAGCGTCGCGCGCAACGTGGCCTGCAACGCGGTCCTCTTCTTTCGGTCAGGATCCCACGCTTCCTTTTCCTTTAGCGGCGCTGCCTGCCCCAGCCCCGAAAAGGTAATCTGGCTGCCCCGGTCCTCAATCCGTTCGCCCCAGATACGTTCGTCGGCGAGGCCGGCATCGGTCAGGGCCTGATCGAAGGCCGCGCGGATCGTCGCCTTCTCTGCATCGTCGAACAGCTCGGCATAGACTGCGCGCCAAGCGCCATTGATGAACCGATAGAGTTTTGTGCCTGTGGTCGGCATCAACCAGAGACGGTCAAGCGCGGCGCCGGCAGGAAGACGCGAGGCGACCTGCTTTTCGAACTGCGGCCAGTCCCCGCCCGAGATCACCGCCACATCCGTGACGGCGAGCAATCGGGCGAGGGTTGCGGCCATATCTTCCGATAGCGGCCGCTTGCTCTCGGCAAGCGTGCCGTCGAGGTCGAAGGCGATCATCCACTTCATGCCGCCTTCCCCGCCGGATCGCGGTAGGCGAGCAGCCTGAGCGCATTGATGACAACAAGCAGCGTTGATCCTTCATGAACCGCCACCGCTGGCCCAATACCGAGGCCAAGGATGGTGGCAGGAACGAGGAAGGCGACGACACCCAGGCTGACGAAGACGTTCTGCCGGATAATTCCACGCGTATGCCGGCTTAGGCCCACCGCGAATGGCAAGTGCGCCAGATCGTCAGCCATCAGGGCGACGTCGGCTGTCTCCAGCGCAACGTCCGACCCCGCCGCGCCCATCGCGATGCCGACCGTGGCGCTTGCCATCGCCGGGGCATCGTTCACGCCGTCACCCACCATTGCGACCTTGTCTTCGCCGGCGAGTTTCTTGATCGCCGCAACCTTGTCTTCGGGCATGAGGTCGCCCCACGCCTCGTCGATCCCGACATCGTTGGCGATCGCTTCGGCGACTTTCTGGTGGTCGCCGGAGATCATAATCATCCGCGATACGCCCATCTCGTGCAGCCGGCGCAGCGCGGTTTTTGCCGCTTCGCGAGGCGTATCCATCAGGCCGATCGCGCCCAGGTCGCGATCCCCCTTGCGGACCACCATCGTCGTGCGCCCGTTCTCGCGCAGTTTCGCTATCGCGTCCTGCGCTCCCTGCCCCAGCGCCGGAATGCCCTCACTTCCGAACATCTCGGCCTTGCCGATCCACACCGTCTCGCCATCGACGCTTGCGGTGACGCCGCGACCGGTCAGGCTCTTGAGATCGCCGGCAGTGGGCAAGGCGCGCCCATCCAGACGTTCGCGACCGTCCTTGACGATCGCTTGGGCCAGCGGATGATCGCTCAGCGCCTCGACAGCCACGGCCAGCGCCAGCAGCTCGCCTTCATCGGCGCCATCGACCGGCACGACATCAGTGATGCGCGGCCGACCTTCGGTCAGCGTGCCCGTCTTGTCGAAGGCGATCGCCTTCAGCGACCCTAGATTTTCGAGCGGCGCACCGCCCTTCACCAGCACGCCGCCGCGCGCTGCGCGGGCGACGCCCGATAGCACCGCGCTCGGCGTGGCGATCGCAAGCGCGCAGGGGCTTGCCGCCACCAGCACCGCCATCGCGCGGTAGAAGCTGTCGCGGAACGGCTCGTCGACGACGACCCAAGCGAACAGGAGAAGCACCGACAGGATCAGGACGGCGGGCACGAAGATCCGCTCGAACCGGTCGGTGAAGCGCTGCGTCGGCGACTTTTGCGTCTCCGCTTCGCTCACCATCTTGACGACCTTGGCAAGCGCGCTTTCATTGGAACGGCGCGTCACCTCGATCTCGATCGCACCGCCGCCGTTGATCGTACCGGCAAAGACCCGGCTTTCCGCGTCCACCGCGTCGGGCTTGGCGCGTGCCGCCGCAGCGTCCGCGACCGGCACCTTGTCGACCGGAATGCTTTCACCCGTCACCGGGGCCTGATTGATCGCGCTTGCGCCCTTGATGATGAAGCCGTCGGCAGGCAGGCGCTCATTCGGGCGCACGATGGCGATATCGCCGACGACCATCTGTTCGACCGGGATTTCGCTGGTCTCCCCGTTGCGGCGCACGGTCGCGGTTTCCGGGGCGAGCTTCGCCAGTGCCTCGATCGCCTTCTTGGCGCGTCCCATCGCGTAATGCTCAAGCGCATGGCCAAGGCTGAACAGGAACAGCAGCAGCGCGCCTTCGGCCCATGCGCCCAGCGCAGCGGCGCCGGCGGCAGCAACCAACATCAGCGTGTCGATCTCGAACTTCTTCATCCGAAGGTTGTCGATCGCCTCGCGCAGCGTGAAGAACCCGCCGAAGAAATAGGCTGCGACATAGCAGGCCGTGGGCAGCCACTCCGGTGCGCCGGCAACCAGCCTTTCGATCGCATAGCCGATCCCCAGCAGCGCGCCGCAGGCAAGCGCGAAGATCAGCTCGGTATTGGGGCCGAGAAATTCGGCGTGGCTATGGTCGTGACCATCGCCGGGGCCGTGCTTCTCTTCGCCCGCGTCGTGGCCCCCGGGGCCGTGGTCGTGGCCGGCATGGTCATCGGCGGCGACCCGCTTGCCAACCCTCACCTTCAGCTTGCGAAGAGCAGCGCGCACTTCCTCTTCTGTGGTCTCTCGGCGATCATATTCGACCCGGACCGACCCGCTGGTGCTGGCGCTTGCCTGTACCACCCCGGGCAACGCGCATAGCGCATCGCTGACCGTGCGCGCCCGCCGTTCGTGACTGATCCCTGTCACCTGCCAGATCGCATGACCGTAGCGTTCAGTGATTTCGGCACCTGCGGCCCGCACCATTTCACGCAATCGCGGCAGCGGTAGCTTGGCGGCGTCGAAATGGATGCACAGGGCCGCCGGCGTGTCGCCATCGAGGCAGATCACATGCGCCCGCTCGACGCCTTCGCGCTTTGACAGGGTTGATACGAGACGGTCCAGGCAAGCGTCGGCCGCGTCAGGAAGGTCCGGCAACAATACTGGAATATCGAGTTCGAGCTTGTCGTTCATGACGACCTCCTTTCGCTTTTCTTGGTTTCGGCGCGCGCGTCGCGCAGGATTTCGACACCGCCCTTGATGGCGATGATGGCGGTAGCGAAGCCGACCAGAAGGTCCGGCCAGTTGGTGCCCAGCCACAGCACCAGCACGCCCGCGATCAGGATGCCGCCATTGGAAATGAAGTCATTGAAGCTGAAGGTGGTGGCGGCCCGTAGGTTAACGTCCGGATCCTTGAGCCGCTGGAGCAGCCGCAGGCAGAGGTAGTTTACGACGCCGGCGATCGCCGACATGACCATCATGGTCGGTCCGATCGGCTCGCTGCCCTGAAGGTAGCGCCGGCCAACGTCGATCAGGATACCGCCCGCGAAGATCAGCAGCATGACGCCCGAAGCGACCGCAGCGCGTGTCTTCCACGTCTGGCCCCGGGTTAGCGCCACAAGGCTCAGCGCATACACAGCCGTATCGGACAGATTGTCGACACCGTTGGCGATCAGGGCGCTCGAATCCGCGAAAAATCCTGAGACGAAGAAGCCCGCCGCGATTGCCGCGTTCAGCAGCAGGACGATCCAGAGGGTGCGACGCTCTTCGCCGCCATTGTTGTCGTTGCTCGGGATCATCCCATGATCTCCTCGAGCGTTAGCAGGGCAAGGAACCCTACGAAGAACATCGAGCTGATGAGCGGGGTGTCAGGCTTCTCGTGCGCCTCAACCAGCAGCTCTTCCGTGACGAGGTAGAGCAGCGCCATCAGCCCAAAGCTCAGGAAGCCAGCGACCATTACCGGCGAGAGCGTGGCGACAGGAACGGCAGCGAGCGCGCCGATCGGCAGCAGCAGCGCCAAGGCCGAGACGATCACGATGATGCGCAGGCGCGAGCGATAGGTTTCCGCCAGCTCGTTGGTCAGTGTCAGACCCAGGAAGAGCACTTCGAGTGTCAGCGCGATCGTCAGCAGAAATCCCGCCTTCTCGCCCGCGACGAACGCAAGGCCGAGCACCAGGCCATCGACCAGGATGTCGATGCCGATCGCGGCGAGCAGCGCCATCGGCCCCTTGAAGCGGGCCTCGAAAGCCTTGAGACCCAGCATCGTTACGACGCCCGCCGCCCCGCCGATCAACGTCGCGCTGGGCGAAGCCTCATGCTTGACCTGCGGCAGGATTTCAGTCGCTGCCGCCGCGAACACGACGCCGGCAGCAAGATGCTGTAGCCCCGCCACGAGGCCAGGATTTAACTTGGTGCGGCTCGCGATGATCGCGCCGAGCACGACCGCCAACACAGGCGCAAGCGTGTAGAGCAATGCCTGCATATCCTATGATTCCTCCGGTGTTCGATGACAGACGCGGATCTTCCCGCGCTGCGTGAAGGCGATCGACCCGCCCGCCACGACTGCCCGCGACTGGTCGCCGCGAAATTCTTCGCCGGTCCGTTGCGCGTGCAGGATCTCGGTTCTGCCCTTGGGCAGCCAGGTGACAGCCATCTTCAGGCCGTCGTCGATGAAGTCGACATCGGCGCGCGATCCATCGTCGCAATACATGATGCGCTGCGCGATCAATCGAGGCGTCAGATGCTTTTCATGCGCCGGCTCGGCCGGTTGGCTTGGAGCGGGGGTGCACGCCCCTACGACCATACCCGCGAACAGAACGGCGCCGATGCGCGCGGCTGTCAGGCCAGGCAGGTGCCGCAAGGCGCGCACCGCCCTCACCACAGCACGCCGTGATCGGGCGTCAGCGGCTCAGGGGCCGGTAGTCCCGCCGTCTGAAGAAGGTCGATCTCGATCGTGCGGCACATGGCCGTGAGCGGGACATCGTGGACGCTATTGGCGAACGGATCGGTCAGATCCTCGCCGATGCTCAGCACCGCGAGGAAGACGAGTCCGATCAGCGTCGATCCGATCGGCGTGGCAAGGCCCAGGGATTCGACCAGCGCGATCGGAAGCAGCACGCAGAACACGCGCGTGAAGAGGTTCGGGAAGAACCGAAAGCCATTGGGCAGCGGCGTGTTCTTGATCCGCTCCATGCCACCCTGCGCATTGGCGATGTCGATCAGGACGCGCTCTACAGTTGCCTGCTGGATCTCGGTGATCCGACCTTCCGCGAGCGCGTCGGCGTAATTGCCCGATATGTCCTCCAAGAGCGCGTTGGCAGGGTTCAGGCGAGCGACCGCCATATCGGCGACGTCCGTTCCGGCGATCCGGGCAATGTCTTCATAGGGCGACTGTCGGCGAAGCTGGCAGCGCATCGAGTGCGCGAAGGCGATCTGCCGCAGGATGATGTTGTGCCGCGTCTCACTGCCCTCGGGTTCCCCCTTGGTCAGGCTGCGTGTGATCCTGGCCAGGCTGCGCGACGCATTGATGAGCGCGCCCCAAAGGGTTCGCGCTTCCCACCAGCGCGCATAAGCTGCGTTGGTCCGAAACCCCATGAAGAGCGCGATGGCAGTGCCGAACAGCGCCGTCGGCAAAGGCGGTTCCTTGATCGGGGTCATCATGTGGAATGCCGTCACCGCCACGTCCCACACGAACAGGATCGTGAGAGGCTTCCAAACCTCGATAATGATCTGCCTAAAACGTGGCCTCGCGCCGACAATCATATCAATTACGCCCTAAATCTCTTAGCGATCGTCATCCGATCGGCATGTTCATGATGTCCCGATAAGCGGACAGCAGCTTGTTCCGGACTTGCAGGGTCGCCTCGAAAGTAATGGATGCGCGACTCTGGATGAGCGCGACGGTTGCAATGTCGGTGGTTTCGCCACGCTCATATGCTTCGGTGACGACATCCTCCTGCTCCTGGGTCTCGTTGACCTTCGCGACCACGGCATTGAGGGTATCGGCGAAGTTCGACGCCGGAGCGGTCGGCGTCACGCCGGGCGGTGCCGTCGGCTGCGCCTCGCGCAAGGCGCGGCTTCGCGCGATCACTTCGGCCCGAATGGCCATCACATTCGAGATCGACGTGTCAGACATCGTTTCTCTCCCGTTCCAGTGCGACGTGTCGGAAGACAGGACGGTTCATCGGGTGCCCTCCCGTTCGCAGATTCGGGTGCGGCCCTCGCCTTCCACGACGGTGAGCTGCGACCCCTTGAAGGTCGCGGTGGCTGTCTCGCCGACATATTGGAGGCCCTGCGCTGGCGCGGTCAGCGTCATGGGCACGGCGCTGCTGGAGCGCCGCAAATCGATCTGCAGGCCGTTGTCCTTGTAGTCGACGAACAGCGGTTCCCCGTCGGAACAGCGATAGGGATGGCGCCCCATTTCCCCGGCCGCCACGGCGCTGTCGGACGAATGGATTTGCTGCTCCGTGGTCGGGCAGTACCCGCTTCAACGGCATCATCGCGCCTTCCTCCTGTAGCGGGAGGGGTCGCGCTGACGATTAATCCCACGGGCAGGCTGACCCACCCGCCAGCGCAGATAGGTTGCGAGGCGATCGTCAGCCTCGATCATCAGGGACCGCAGGCGACGCAACATCATCGCCGCGAACGGCAGAGACATGGCCCCGCGCAGCGTGCAGTTATGTGTTAGCCTGGTGCCACCATCGTTCCCGGCCAGCTCGTACCGCTCTTCGAGCGTGAACAGATAAGGGATGCCGCAGGACCAAGCGAAGGCGTGCGGCTTATCGAATTGATCGACCCGGGCCGGCGTCCGAATTGGCCCGGCGATGCCCTGGATCGCGAAGGTACATTCCGTCGTGCTAAGCTGGCACGGGTCGTCGAGTAATACGAGCGGACTCCAAGCCCGACGATGATCCGGATCGGTGATCGCCGACCAGATCCACAGTGGCCCGCCGTGAAGCATTGAGCTGGTTATGGTGCGAGGCATATCCCCATCTCCCAGAGATGAGCGGGGCGATCGCGGATCGCCCCGCTCATCCATTAGGCCAAGTTGCTCACGAAGGTCTGACCGTGGTCATCCCCTTCATGCTTCTCATTGTCGTGATCGAGCTTCTTGATCATTTTCTGCCCGAACCGGGCATAAAGCGTCGGCAGCACGAACAGCGTCAGCAGCGTCGCCGAGACCAGGCCGCCGATGACGACGGTCGCCAAGGGCTTCTGTACCTCCGCACCCGCGCCCTCGCCAAGCGCCATCGGCACGAAGCCGAGGCTTGCGACGAGCGCGGTCATGACGACGGGCCGCAGGCGCTGCATTGCGCCGACATGGGCCGCCTCTTCGCGCGATAACCCCGACCGGATCAAATCCTGGATCGAGCTGACCATCACGAGGCCGTTGAGGACCGCGATACCCGACAAGGCGATGAAGCCCACCGCTGCCGAGATTGAAAAGTCCATGCCTCGCAAGAAGAGCAGCAGGACGCCGCCCACCAGCGCGAAGGGCACGCCGGTGAAGACGATCGCGGCATCGCGGACCGATTCCAATGCGCCATAGAGCAGGAACAGGATCAGGATGAAGCAGGCCGGAATGACTAGCTTAAGCCGTTCGCTCGCCGATTGCAGGTTTTCAAATTGGCCGCCCCATTCGAGATAGGTGCCGGCAGGCAGCCGAACCTGGCTGGCGATCGTTGCCTGCGCATCCGCAACCACCGATCCAACGTCGCGGCCACGCACGTTGGCTTGCACCACCACACGCCGCTTCCCGTTCTCGCGGCTGATCTGGTTGGGGCCATCGATGACCTTGATGTCGGCGACGCTGGAAAGCGGCACATAGCCACCCCCCGCCAACGGCACCTGCACCTGTTCGAGAAGGCCGATGTCCGCCCGTTGCGCTTCAGAGAGCCGTATCACGACCGGAAAGCGCCGATCGCCCTCGAAGATCTGGCCCGAGGTGCGCCCGCCGATTGTCGCGGTGACAATGTCCTGCACATCTTGGGCAGTGACCCCCAAACGTGCCATTGCGTCGCGATTGACGCGAATGTCGAGCATGGGCAGGCCCGTCGTTTGCTCGACCTTCACGTCCGCTGCGCCCTGCGTCTTGCGCAGCACCGCAGCAACCTGCTCGGCCGTCCGGTTCATTTGTGTGAAGTCATCGCCGAACACCTTCACCGCGATGTCGCCGCGAACGCCGGCGATCAGCTCGTTGAAGCGCATCTGGATGGGCTGGGTGATCTCATAGGCATTGCCCGGGAACTTCGCGAGATTACCCTCTATCCGACTTACCAGCTCCTCCTTGGGAAGGTCGGGGTTCGGCCAGTCCTTCCGCGGCTTCAGGATGACGAACATGTCGGTCGCGTTCGGCGGCATCGGGTCGGCCGCCAGCTCGGCGGTGCCCGTCTTGGAATAGACGAACGCCACCTCCGGCTGCTTCGACATCATCTGCTCGATCGGCACCTGCATCGCCTGACTCTGCTGGACCGACGTTGCCGGGATGCGGAGCGACTGGATGAGCAGATTGCCTTCATCGAGCTGCGGCAGGAACACCGAGCCGAGCGTGGTGAAGGCAAGCGCCGCCACCACAAGGCTCGCGACACCCGCCCCGATCGTCAGCGTCGGGCGCTTCATGGCCCGGTCGAGACCGGGTTCGTAGCGCTTCTTCAGCCACGTGATGATGCGGCCGTCCTTCTCCTCGACCTTCTTCGACAGCCAGATCGCAATCATCGCCGGCACGAAGGTGAGAGAGAGGATGAAGGCGAAGGCGAGCGCGATGATGACGGTCAGCGCCATCGGTCCGAACGTTTTACCCTCCACGCCGGTCAGCGTGAGCAGCGGTACGTAGACGAGGATGATGATTGCCTGCCCGTAAACCGAGGGGCGGATCATCTCGCGAGCGGCGGCTGCCACGGTCGCAAGCCGTTCCTTGACGGTCAGCAAGCGACCTTCATGATGCTGTTGTTCGGCAAGCCGCCTCAGCGCGTTTTCAACGATGATGACGGCGCCGTCGACGATCAGACCGAAGTCCAAAGCCCCAAGGCTCATCAGATTGGCCGAGACCCCAGCGCGCAGCATACCAAAGCCTGTCAGCATCATGGTGATCGGGATGACCAACGCCGCGATCAGGGCCGCACGGAAGTTGCCGAGCAGCAGGAAGAGCACGACGATGACCAGCACCGCGCCTTCGGACAGGTTTTTCGCGACCGTCTTGATCGTCGAATTGACCAGCTCGGTGCGGTTCAGCACCGGCTGAATTACGACGTCAGGAGGCAGCGAAGCGTTGATCGTCTTCAGTTTCTCAGCGACCGCGGTCGACACGATGCGGCTGTTCTCGCCGATCCGCATGATCGCCGTGCCGACGACGACTTCGGTACCGTTCTCCGATGCCGAACCCATGCGGATCGCCTGACCCGTCTTCACAGTCGCAACTTGTTCGACCGTGATCGGCACGCCGTTACGTGTCGCGATCACGGTCCTGGCCAACTCGCTGGCATTGCGAACGAGCGCATCCGAGCGAACAGCCAGACCTTCGCCATTGCGATTGACGAAGCCACCGCCGACGCTGGTGTTATTGCGCTCCAGCGCATTTCCCAGGTCCGTCAGCGTGATGCCGAGCGAGGCCAGCTTCTGCACGTCGGGCACGACGAGGAACTGCTTGGCGTAACCGCCAATCGAGTCGACACCGGCGAGGCCCGGTGTGGTCTTCAGAAGCGGCGTCACGATCCAGTCCTGCGCGGTGCGCAGGTAGGTCGCCTTGTCCTCTTCGGTCGTCAGTCGCTCGCCCTCTGGCGTGATGTAGCTGCCATCGGGCTGTTGGCCCGGTTCACCGGGCTTGTGCTTGTCGTCCTCGCGATGATCGAGACGAACGGTGTACATGTACACCTCGCCCAGGCCTGTCGCGATCGGACCCATTTCAGGGTTCACGCCGTCGGGCAGATTCTCTTGCACGCCCCGCAGACGCTCGCCCACCTGCTGGCGGGCGAAATAGATGTCCGTCGCGTCCGAAAAGACCGCCGTGATCTGCGCGAAGCCGTTGCGGCTCAACGAGCGCGTATATTCCAGGCCGGGGGTGCCGGCGAGCGCGGTTTCGATTGGAAACGACACCTGCTTCTCGACCAGCTCGGGCGAGAGGGCAGGCGCGCGGACGTTGATCTGGACCTGATTGTTGGTGATGTCCGGCACCGCGTCGATCGGTAGCCGGTAGAGGGAAAAGGCGCCGATGGCGGCGACGATGACGGTGAGGAGCAGGACTAGCCAGCGCTTCTCGACCGCCCAGGTTACGATACGGGCGATCATGGCTTAATCCTCGTGGCTCGCTTCGCCCTTGCCGATCTCGGCCTTGAGCGTGAAACTTCCGGTGGTGGCGATCTGTTCGTTGCCGGTCAGGCCCGACCGGACGATCACCGTGTCGCCCGACGCATCGCCGAGCTGGACCGGGGTCGCCTTGAAGCCGGTGGGCGTGCGCACGAACACGACCGACTTGCCCTCGAAACTCTGGACCGCCGTCGTCGGCACGCGGACCGCCCCGCTCCCGCCGCTGCCCGTGAGCTGCACGGCTGCCGTCACAGGCTCGCCGACCCGCCATTCGCCACCGCGATTGTCGAGGGTGGCGAGCGCAGGCACGAGCCGCGTCTGCGGATCAAGCGCCGGCGACACGAAGGTCACGCGGGCGGTCGCCTGACGGCCTGCCGCCTTCACCAGCACCGTATTGCCGGGACGCACCCGGCCCGCATCCTCGGGCTTGAGATTAAGCGCGATCGACACCTGGCTCAGGTTGGCGATGCGATAGAGTTCGGCATCCGCCGCGACCGTTTGTCCCAGCGTCACGGGGCGCGCAATGATCTGGCCCGAGATCGGCGCGGCAATGCCGAGCCGGTTGAGCCCGCCGCCGCCGACACCCGCCGCCGAAACCATGCTCTGCGCCTGCGTCAGGGCGATCCGCGCCTCCGTCGCCGCTGTGCGGGCGGCGATCAGATCCTGTTCAGGGGAGACTCTCTGCGCGAACAGCCGCTGTTCGCGCGCGAGGTTCGAATTAGCGAGCTGAAGCCGCGCCCGCGCCGCCTCGACCTCGCCCTTGATCTGCGCCGCCTCGCGGCTTTCGATGACCGCAATGGTCTGGCCGCGTCCGACCGATTGGCCGAGGTTACGGGTGAGCGCGACCACGCGTCCCGCAATTGCGGCCGAGACGACCTGCGTTCCCTGTGGGTCGCCCTCGATGATCGCGGGCAGCTCGATCGTCCCGGCCCCGCCGATGATCGGCCGTCCGACCTGGACGCCCGCTGTGGCGATCTGGTCGGCACCCAATGTGACGACGCCTTCACCGGCATGACCGCCTTCAGCACCGCCCTTTTCCGTGCCCGCTGCCGTCTCATTGGCAGCTGCGCCTTCGGCAGTTGCCTCGTTTCCGCCATCCTTGCCGCCGCAGGCAGCCAAGAGCAGGGCGAGCGACGCCGCGCCCGCGAGATAAAAGCTCTTCATCACTGATTCCCCCCATTGGGCGCACGAGCGGTCAGTCGCTCCACTTGCGCGCGGGCATTCTGGTACTTGGCAAGCGCATCGATCGCGGCGACCCGCGTCTCGGCGAGTGTGCGTTCCGCATCGAGCAATTCGAGCTGGCCGAACTTGCCCTCGCGATAACCGATCCGCGCGATGCGGGCCGCCTCCTGTGCAGCCGCCAGCGCCGGCCCCGACGCCGCACGAGCCGTCGTTGCGGCATTGGCCGCCTGCGCCTGCGCGTCCGTGATCGCCTGTTCGATGTCGAGCGCGGTCACGCGACGTTGTGCATCCGCCTGCGTCCGCTGCGCGGTCGCCTGCGCGATCGCCGCGCGACCATTGTTGAACACCGGGATCGGGATCGACACGGTGAACACCGCCGCCATGTCATTGGTCGCTTCCAGTCGGCGGATCGCAGGCCCGACATTGAGGTCAGGGACGCGATTGGCGCGCGCAAGCCGCACGCCCGCTTCCGCGATCGAGAAATCCGCGTTCGCCGCCGCCAGCGCGAGCGTGCCGGTCGCCTCGACCGGTGCCACCGGCCCATAAATGTTCGCCCCCGGCAGGCGATCGAGCAGCGTGTCATCGAGCGCACCGTCAATCGGTCGACCGATCCGGCGCGCCAGATTGGCCCGCGCCGCCTCCGCCAAGCGAAGCTGCCGCTCCACATTGGCGTCGGCATTGATGCGCGCGACATCTGCGCGCTGTTGCTCGAGCGGGGAGGCCCGCCCCGCCTGCACGCGAACGCTCGCGGCCCGCAGCGCGTCGCTGGCGATCCGGGCCTGGTCGCGGGCTGTTGTAACCCGGCGATCGGCCGCGACCGCCTCGACATAAAGCTGCGTCACCTGAAGCCGGACATCTGCCGCGATGATCGCGGCCTGGATCTCGGCCCGGGACAATTGCGCATTGGCGACCGCGACGCGGGCGCCGCGCTTGCCGCCTAGCTCGATCGGGATCGCAAAGCCGACCGTGGATTCCGCGCTGCGGACCCCACGATACGGCCCCGAGCCGATGACATTCTCAACCTGGCCTTGGACAACCGGGTTGGGCCGCAGTCCGGCGACCGTGCGGCCCGCACGGGCCGCATCGACCGCGGCTGTCGCCGCTTCGGCAGCAGGGGCCGAACCGCCCGCTGCACTGACCGCTTGGTCAAGCGTGTAGACCGGCGCGTCCTGCGCAAAAGGCGCGGACGGTCCGACCTGCGCCTGCGCCATAGTGGCGCACGACGCTGCGGCCAGCATGGCCGAGAGGATACGATGCATGAAAATAGGACTCCTGACGATGATCGACAGGGGCGCGCCAACGCACGCCCAAATCGGACGTCAGGCTTGGGGGGGCCTCAAATGGACCATGCCGGTGCGGCCGTCGAGCGACGCAGAGGCGGAGATTGTCGGCTTGGGCACTGTGAGGACGGGGGTATATTCCATCGTCGTGCGCGCAGGCGCGCCGACGTCGTGTCCGTGACAATAATTGTGATGATGCGGGACATTCTTGTCCGAATCCGATGGCACTTGATCGATGTCGCCATCGGTATGGATTGTGAACTCGACGCCCGCGATGCTTCCCCCCGCCAGATCGGCGGCATGAGCCATGCCGGAGAAGCTGGTGAGGACCAGCATCAGGCATGTCAGGAGAGGCAAAAAGGCTCGCACGAACCCGCCCTTACCACGGAGAGGTTTCCATGTCATTGCAATAACTCGCGAGCCGGTGCCTTCGCGGCACGCCATGCCGGCCAGGCTTCCCCAATCACGCGCCATGCCGAGCGCAGGAAGATCACGGCGATCAACCCGCCGACGATGATGTCCGGCCAAGCCGAGCCGGTCAGGCCGACCAATCCGGCAGCCGCGAGAACCCCGACGTTTGACGCGACATCATTGCGCGAGCACTCGAACGTGCTCGACATGTTCACATTCTCACGACGGAAGCGCCAGAGCAGCGCGAGGCAGATTAGGTTCGCAACCAGCGCGGCGCTGCCAACCCCGAGCATCAAGCCCGATGCCGGAGGAACGCCGTTCGCAATCTTGTCAGCGATCTCGAAAATGACCGCGACGCCGAAAGCCAGGATGATGCCACCCTTCGCCAGTGCTGCCCCCGCCTCCCAGCGCGCACCCCGATGCAATGCATAGAGACTGAGCGCATAGACCACCGCGTCGCCGAACATGTCGACCGAATCCGCCATCAAGGCAGAGGAACGCGCGACGACGCCGCCGCCAAACTCGACCACGAACATCGCGAGATTGATGAGCATCACGATGATGAGCACGCGGCGCTGCTCGGCCTTGCGACCGGCTCTGTTGCAAACATTGGTGACGGCCGGGCAGCGTCACCCCGTCTGGGGATCAGGCAGCATTGGCAAAATGCTGATTGAGCACGTCCATGGCCTCGGTCATGACCGAGGGGCCAATGCCAAATGCTCTTTCGATCAGACGCACCTCTCCCCTGATCCCTGGCTGCAGGCACCATGCCCGGGCTTGCCCTTTGCGCAGGGCGCGCATGACCTCGAAGCCCTTGATCGTGGCGTAGGCTGTCGGCATCGATTTGAAACCACGCACGGGCTTGATCAACAATTTGAGCTTGCCATGGTCGGCCTCGAGCACGTTGTTCAGGTATTTTACCTGCCGGTGTTCGGTTTCCAGGGCGAGCTTCCCTTCTCGTTTCAACTCGGCGATTGCGACGCCGTAGCTGGGGGCCTTGTCGGTGTTGAGTTTCGTTGGTTTCTCCCAGCCCTTCAGCCCGCGAAGGGCCTTTCCCAGAAAGCGCTTCGCGGCTTTGGCGCTGCGGGTCGACGAGAGGAAGAAGTCGATCGTGTCGCCCCTTTTGTCGACCGCCCGGTACAGGTAGGTCCATTTGCCCCGAACCTTGACGTAGGTCTCATCCAGACGCCAGCTCGGATCAAAGCCTCGCCGCCAGAACCAGCGCAACCGCTTCTCCATCTCCGGCGCATAGCGCTGCACCCAGCGATAGATGGTCGTGTGATCGACATCGATGCCACGTTCCGCCAGCATTTCCTCGAGATCGCGGTAGCTGATGCCGTACCGGCAGTACCAGCGGACCGCCCATAGGATGACCTCGCCGGTAAAATGCCGCCCTTTGAAATCGTCCATCACAACTGACCTTACCAATCCAAGGGCCCAACCTTGGCAACCGCATCAGAGTTTGCAACAGAGCCGCCCGAATGAATGTCCGCTCAGTCCCAGCTCTTACCCTTCATTTCGTGTGTACCGTTACGTGTGCGCCCTCTCCTCTTTGTCAACTAAACGGTTCTTTAGGTGACAGACAACCACCTGCGCGCGGCGAGCCAGATCACCGCAGTTTTCCGCCATTGTGCAGCGCACAAATTTTGCCGATTTTGCGACTGTCAACTTGATGCAAAAAAGCTCAGATTAAGTTGACGATAGGCCATGAAGTGATAGCATATTTGCACAATGCTATCGCAAAGGCCGCTCCAATGCCAGCACTGACCATTCGCAACATTCCTGATGACGTTCACCGTGGCTTGAAGGCCCTCGCCGCGCGCCACGGGCGCAGCGCCGAGGCAGAGGTTCGCGAACTGATTGCCGCTGCCGTCAAACCCGAGGGGCGCTTGCGCATGGGCGAAGCCCTCGCCGCGATTTGGGCGCCGCTGGCGATGACCGACGAGGAACTTGCGGTGATCGAGGGCGCACGGGATCGCGCACCGGCAAATCCGGTGAGTTTTGACGAATGATCGTTCTCGATACCAATGTTCTGTCCGAGCAGTCCAAGCCCTCCCCTTCCCCCTCTGTGATGGCTTGGCTCGATGCGCAGGTGTTCGATACTCTGTATCTCACCACCATCACGATTGCCGAAATGGGCTTTGGTCTGGCCTGTCTTCCCCAGGGCCGACGCCGCTGTGCACGGCGGCGACCTATGCGCGCCTTGCCGCTGCCGCCAGAGCGGCAGGAAAAGGCTTCCCCACCCCTGACGGCTACATTGCGGCTATCGCCGCTGCCCATGGCTGTCCGGTTGCAACGCGCGATAGCGGCCCGTTCCTCGCGGGCGGGATCGAGGTTATCAATCCTTGGGAGTTTCTGACATGAAGTTCGGTTATGCCCGCGTGTCCACCGGAGAGCAAAATCTGGCGTTGCAGATCGACGCTCTTCGCGCCGCTGGCGCGGAACGCATTTAGCAGCTGGACTCTCGTTATGATCGAGGAACTCGCGCGCGGGGGACAGGTCACCCCGTGTTTTTCAATGCAGGTTATCAAAATTATCCGGTAACAGATTTAACCGGATAATCGCACTATTCCATGCCGTGGGACACGACCAAACGTTTGATGGTCATCGCCCAGGCCCCCCACGATCCTTCGTGCGATCCCGTTCAAGCGGTTCACGATGGAGGTCGCGTGCCTGCTGAACACGGTCGTTCAATTGCTTGAGAAAGTTTTCCGACGCTAGATCATTGGTCGCCTCACGAAGCGCCCGCAACCGCTCGGACATATCGGTTTCAGGCACCGTATGCGCGCCCGGAGACAGTGAAGTTTGGGCAGGATCGCGCGCGCCGCGCTCCTTCCTCTCTGCCTCAATACGACTGCGCGCAGCCGCCGCTTTTGCGAGCGCCGCCTCAACAGGATCGAGAGGTTTACCAGCGTCCAGAACCTCACGAGAGGAATGCGCCAAACGGGCAGCCCGCTCCGAATTGCTTTCCGGTTCCGGCATCGCCTCGATGAACTTCGAGAGCATTTGCGCCGTCACCTGGTCGGCCAATGAAGGCGACGATGACAGCTCCATGATCGAAGCGGAATAGGTCTGCAAAACGACGGCGTGGCGATCGGCCAGAACCCGCTTCACAGGATCAGCAACGCCCCTGTCTCGGAACTTTTGAGCGCGCTCTGCGCGGCTCTTGTCGATCCGGGGCACCAGCCCCTTTTCGCGCATTTTCTTCGCCGCAATCGGCTCATGCTTCGGGTCAATCCCGCGCGCGCGAGCAGGGGTCGCATTCGCCTCGATCCCCCTATCCCGAAGCTTCTGGGCGAAACGCTGACGATAACGAAACAGGTCGTCGCGGTTCGGATGGAAACGCCTACCGTCTTGGTCGCGGCGCGCAATCGTAAGGTGAACGTGCGGGTGATCGCGATCCAAATGAAGCGCGGCAACCCAAGCGCGGTTAGAAAACTCTTCGCGTGCGAAGTCGAGTGCCGAAGCCTTCAGCGCCTCGGGATCGGTCTTGGCAGGCATCGAAAGGACCATCGAAATCGACGTGGCCCCCTTGCGCCTGTCCTCGCCACCGACTTCCCACTCCTGCCAATCCTGGGCAAGAACCTGCATGTCCTTGCCATCGCGCAGAACGTCCCCGTCGCTGGTGTAGAGCGGAACCTGAACGTCGTCGCCATGACCAAGCCTGCTGATATAGGCGAAGTTTGCAAGGACATGACCGCCACCATTTTGCCGCCCGGTGATGCGCACGACAACCTCTGGCGACCGCCGCGCTGTGCGCTCCATCGCGTGAATAGCGCGCCCTGTTGCAGCCGCCGAAGTGCCTCCGCCGAAAGCGCGCTTCGCTTGCGGACTTAGGCGCCCATCCTGCGATTGCTTGGGCGAAGAATGGAAAAGCTTCGCGAGAAATTCACCGCCGCTATGAGGCCCGTGCGCATGACCTCCACCGCTGCCCGCCTTGTGCTTTTTGGCGGGTGCATAAACGCCAGCGAGAGAATCTAGCGTGCCAGAGGAAAAGCGAAAGCTCACTGGCTCGCGCCCTCGCGCGCCAGCTTGTGGGCCTCGATCCAGTAGCCGACTTCACCCCCGATGCAGCTCGACACCTCGCGCCTGGCGGCGAAAACGATGCTCTTCAAGTCGGTGCAAGTGTCGAGGAACTGCGGCGCGATCTTGGCAATATCGAGCGAGCTTTCTGGCTGGTTCGCCGCATTCATCGCATGGACCGCCTGATTGATGTTCTGACCGATGCGCACGATTTCCTTGCGCAGCTTTCCAAGCTCAGACTGCATCAACGGGGAAAGACGAAGCTCCCCGGCTTTGTCCCAAAGCGCCCACCGCAAAGTGCGCTTGATCCATGCCGACCGGGCCAAGGCCATGCGGGAAGAAACCTTGTCGATGGCCTCGATCTCGTGACGGTGGAGACGCACAGTCACGCGCAGATAATCGTCAGGACGGCCCCTGCTCTGCACATCCATGACCGGCACGCTGTCATTGTCCGATGACAGCACCGCACGCTGCAATGCGCTGGCAATCCACGCCGCGCGAGACTGTCCGCTGGCAGACGCGAGACGATCAATCTCGGCCCCCAGTTCGTCAGACAATCTCGACGTTACGATCATTCACTCAAAGCCCCGTGCAGCGGACGACAAGATGCCAATGTATACATTGGTGACTCTTGGCATATCCTGCTATACCTATCTGACTACCTCCACCTACATTAAGCCCACTCCACCATCAAGAAAATCTGGCAAAACGTGGAAGGGAAGAGGGCGCGTGAGCGGGCCTCTCAATTCGATTTGACAGGTGGACCATCATGCCGTGGGCCAAAGGCGGATGCAGACGTGTTTGACGGCGGCAAGGTAGTTCCCCGGACTGCGGATTCCGGCGATATCGCCCACCCATTCCGATTTGATGCTGCCCGGGTGGGGAGCAGATCGCGAACCGATATTCACACGCGATAATTCA
Organism: Novosphingobium sp. IK01; assembly: GCF_033242265.1. Lineage (NCBI taxonomy): Bacteria > Pseudomonadati > Pseudomonadota > Alphaproteobacteria > Sphingomonadales > Sphingomonadaceae > Novosphingobium > Novosphingobium pituita. The sequence continues at coordinate 36,299 of NZ_BTFW01000004.1, forward strand.
GTCGGTCAAGCGGATTGGGTATGCTGCCAATCGTCGCCAAAGTCGTAGGAATACGCGATCGTGGTCGTGCCGGGAGAAAGAACTTCGCGCAGGCGGATGGCCGATCCCGATGGTAGCGAGGATATCTGTCAGTGGGCGTGTAATTCTCCGCAAGAGTGGGCTTTGAAAATTCCCTGATTGTTGGACCTGAAGGCGCTGGTCGCGGTGATCCAGGAGGCGTGGATCGCCGGCGTCAGCACCCGGCGCGTCGACGAACTGGTGCAGGCGATGGGCATGACCGGCATCTCAAAGTCATCGGTGTCGAAGCTGTGCAAGGACATCGACGAGCGCGTCCATGCCTTCCTCAAGCGCCCGCTCGCCGGCGACTGGCCCTACCTCTGGCTCGATGCCAGCCATGCCTTGCGCCCGAGGGGCACGCAGCGCAGTGCTCGCTCGGCGGCATTGTTCGTGATGCAGATCCGGCCATCGCCCAAGAACCGGGTGAAGGCATCCCAGCGCCGGAGCATGTAGTTGATAGCCTTGGCCAGATCGTGGCTGCGCGAGAGCTTCGCGAGTTGGGCGGTGAGCCAGGCGTGCAGATCCGTCATCAACGGTGCGCCGAGTTCCTGCCGGACGGTGAGGCGCTCTTCGGTCGCCTTGCCGTTGATGCCACGCTCGATCTCGAACAGGGCATCGAGGCGCTGCACGGCTTCCAGCGCGATCGGATAGATCATGCCAGCGCGCTTACCACGGCTCTTCCTGCGTGCGGCATCCGAGGAGCCGGACATGGAATACGCCATGGTCGATGCCACCATCGTCAAGGTTCACCGGCACGGCCAAGGTGCAAAAGGGGGACTCAGAGCCAGGCCATTGTCGGCTCCAAAGGCGGCATGACGACCAAGATCTTGGCGCTGATAGATGCCTTGGGCAACCTCGTCCGCTTTGAGCTATTGCCGGGCCATCAGTTCGACACCATCGGCGTTGCACCGTTGATCAAGGACATCCAGTTCGATGCCCTGCTCGGCTACAAGGCGTTCGATTCAAACTGGATCGTCGAAGAACTGGACCAGCGGGGCGCTCAGGTCGTCATTTCACAGCGCCCCGCACGCGCCCAGAAGCTCAAAATCGACGCCACGATGTATGAATGGCAGCACCTTATTGAGAACTATTTCTGCAAACTCAAAGAGTTCAAGCGCATTGCAATGAGGGCCTGTAAAACCGACCAGAGTTTCTCGGCCATGATCTACCTCGCCGCAGCCGTCATCAATTCACGCTGAATCCCCACAGCCCTTAGTCGACCAGCGTCGACGTGCTGAGCACCACGCCTTCGCGCGCGAAGCGCTCGGCCTGGCGGTTGAGGGGCTGGTGCTGGCCATACTTCTCGAACAGCAGCATGGCAAGGAAACTGGGGCGCGGCCCATCCGCGCGGCACGACATGGAACGGCGCCGGAGGCTGCGTGATCGCCTCGCAATCTCGACAGGAGAACTTCTCGCGGACCGTCTGGATCACCTTACCACTGGCGCGGGATCACTTCGAGCGTCTCGGTCACGTCCTCGCCCAGCTTCGACAGGCGCGCGCCCCCGCAGAACGGGCACGAACACGGCGCGGGGATGACAACGCGCTCACGCGGGAGATGTTCGGGGAACGGCTTGCGGCTTGGTCGCTTGCGCGCGAAGGCAGCAACGTCGGCTCTTCGGCGGCCAGGTCATCCTCGCAGGCATCGGCCTCGAGGTCTTCCAGCTGAAGCTCAAGCTGGTCGAGAAGCCGACGGCTGCGCTCGGCGCTAGCGCCATATTGCTCGCGGCGCAGCCTGGCGATCTGCAGCTTGAGGTGGGCGATCATCGCTTCGGTCGCGCTCTCACGAACCATGGCATTGGCGAGGCGCGCCTCGGCCTCGTCGGCGCGTTCGAGCGCGGCGGACAGCAGCGCCTTGAGCGCTTCGACGTCGTCCGGGAGGGTCGATGCGACCGTGTCCACGACGGGCATGGAATCACAGATCGAAGCGGCGTTAAAGCCAAAAACGCGCCGGAAGGTGAAAAAAGTGGCTGGCCTATCCGGCGCTTTGCGGACGCCAAGAATACTGCGGGTTACGCCAGTCGATCCGCTCCGCCAGCGCTTTCTCAAGCGCCTCGATGCAGAAGTCGGCTTCCATCGTGATCGACACCTGAGCGTAATCGGGCGCGCTGACGCTGGATGCCGATTGGTTCATTTATATCGCAATTTGTTTGTTATAGACGAACAAAATCTCGGCATTATAAACCACTCCTTGTCAGTGGTTCAGAAATACGATATTTGGTTCGTTATGGACGGACAAAAACGCCAAACTCTGAACCATCTTCTCACGGCGTTGCCGCCGGGTCTGCTCGTGGATTCGGCGTGGTTGCAGGCGCAGGGCGTCGCGCGCACGTCGGTCCATGATTATGTTCGGCGCGGTTGGCTCGAGCGCGTCGCGCCCCGCGTCTATCGGCGCACGACCACGCAAGGTACCGCAGCATTGCTGCGATGGGACATGGCCGTGATGTCCGCGCAGCGGGCCGCGCTCGGCGATCTCTATGTCGGCGGCATGACCGCCCTTGAGCTGCACGGTCTTGGGCATTTTGCGCGGCTCGGCGGCGGGCGGACGATCCATCTCTACGATCCGGACCATATAGCGCCCTCCTGGCTTGCGACCTTGTCGACGGATGCCCAGCTCGCCATGCACCGACGTGGGCTGTTCGAGGCATCCGGCCTTGGCATTGACTGGCACCGCTTCGATCTCGGCACCGCGCGGCTCGGCGATATAGCTACTTCGCCACAGGCCAGCGAAGCCTGGGACCATTTCCTCCGCGTCGCCAACGCCGAACGCGCGGCGATAGAGCTGATGGATGACGTGCCTGCGAGCCTCAGCTTCGACCATGCCGACAAGATTTTCGAAAACCTCACCACGCTTCGCCCCCGTCTGTTAACGAAGCTGCTGAAGGGTTGCACGAGAATCAGAGCCAAGCGACTGTTCCTGTTCTTCGCCGATCGTCACGCTCATGGCTGGGCGAAGCGGATCGATCGCGACGTCATCGATCTGGGCCGGGGCAAGCGCCAGCTCGTCCCCGGTGGCCGACTTGATGCGCGTTATCAGATCACGGTACCGGAAGCCTTCGGTCCCAAAACCGAAAGTGAAAACCAATGACGGCGCAAATCTATGCGGACCAGGTACGCCTTCTGGTCCGCGCCATCCCGGAAATCGCGCAGGAGGAGATCTTTGCGCTCAAGGGAGGAACGGCGATCAACCTGTTCGTGCGGGATCTCCCACGCCTGTCGGTCGACATCGACCTCGTGTACCTGCCGGTTGCCGATCGCGACAGCTCGTTGCAGGCCGTTCGAGATGGACTCGAACGGGTCGCCGGCCGTCTCGAACGGGGTGGCCGCATGGCGGTCGAGCGCCGCCTGCTTCCCGATGGCAAGCGCCTTGTCGTGCAAGCTAACGGCGTGACGATCAAGATCGAGGTCTCGCCGGTGTTGCGCGGGACGGTCTTTCCGCCGGCCGTCCGATCGGTTAGCCCCGCAGTCGAAGACCGTTTCGGATTTGCCGAGATGCAGCTGGTGTCCGAGGCCGATCTCTACGCTGGCAAGATCGCAGCCGCGCTCGACCGCCAGCATCCGCGCGATTTGTTCGACATCCACTTTCTCTTCGTCAATGAAGGGATCAGCGATGACCTCTTCAAGGCGTTCCTCATCTACCTCGTCAGTCACCCGCGCCCTGCGCATGAGTTGCTGTGTCCGCACCGGCTCGACATCCGCGATCAATATGGCGCCGAGTTTCTCGGCCTGACTGTCACGGACCTGCCGCTCGAGGCGCTGCTCGACGCGCGCGAGCGGCTGATCAGTGAACTTGGGGAACGGATGCGACAGCCCGCCAACAGGCGGTTCCTTATGTCCTTCCACGAACGCGCGCCCGACTGGGCAGCGGTAGGCCTTGATCCGGAGATCGCCGAACTGCCCGCGCTGCGGTGGAAAGCGATCAATCTCGAGCGTTTGCAGCGCGAGAACCCCGACAAATTCGCTGTCCTGCTCCGCGAGCTAGGCGACTGCATTGGTGAAGAGCTGGCGTAAACCCTGCTCGACGACTTGCCCAAAGCGCAATGGATGTTGGCAGCTCGGGGATATGACGCGGAATGGTTCACCTACTGCCTGCCCAAGGTTTTGTGTGGGACGATCCCACCTTGCCGTTGTCTCCGGTGAAACGGCTCCGCTATCGTACAGGCTGGACCAAGAAGGAACCGACTGACCTTGCTGCGTGCCCCTCAACCCCTTTCAGAATTACCAGAGGCTTCAAATAGGTTAGAAGGGTTTATAGAGAACTGTTACAAGGTTAAAGGCGCTGACGGTCCCTTCGAGCCCAGTAATTCAGGCGAGTTGGTCGAAACGTGCGTTCCCGAAGTGTCGTGATTGTGTTCCCGAAGTGTCGGCGCTGCTGTTCCCAAAAGATCGTCGTATCGTTCCCGAAAGGTCGAAGCCCGCCGCCGCCACGTTCCCGGAGTGTCGATGGTTTTGCACGCTGTTGGATTTTTGAATCACTTTACGCACCCTCGAGCAAGAGGACGTTCAATTCAGATTCTTTTCCGCCAGACCTGACCCCCGTTCCTGTCCACACGCGACACTTTGGGAACGCCCCTCGCGACCGTTCCTATCGTGACAGGCGGGAAGGACAACCTAGCTGTCACCCCGAACGGAGATTCTCTCCTTACCGAATATCCGGGGCCCCCCCTGCTCCTGCCCTAGACCATGCGATATGACTGATGTGTGAGACAAAACGGCTCCGTGAACCGGACTACGACTGGCTCACCGGCCCCGGCGAAGCAGCCTACATCGCCGCGTTGCACAAGGAGGTCGTGGAATCGAAGGAACGCGATTTCTGCACCGGAACGCCGCTACAATGGCGCCTGCTCGCCCCCCGTCGCCGGACTACGGGGCGGCGCGGCTACATATCCGAAGGTCGCGGCCCCAGCATCGATCATGTTTATGGCATCTACAGCCTGCAGTTCTGGATATACGGGGCAAACGTCAATGCCGCCAAGGGGCCCTTGACGGACCACTAGTTCCTGCGCCTGTGCAAGGCGGTGACCGATCATCATGAAGCATTTCAGCCGCGCAACTGGTGGCGGTGCTTTACATGGTGGCGCTTCACCCAACCAATGAAGGCTCGCTGCCAGTCGGCAGGCGTCCGCTCCTGATCGGCATTGACCCAGCGCTCGAACTCGACATGAAGCGCGTGAAGATCCCACCCTGGACACTCACGACGCAAGAGGTCGATCGTTTCGTCAGTCATGAACCCGCGCGTGGCCTTGTCGGAAAGGCCGGCAAGGGTGGAGCGGATGAGCTTTCGGGCGTCGATGACTTCGACGCGTTTCCCCGGGGAAACATCTGCGGAAGAGGAAGTAGGAAATTCTGAAGCCATGACCCTAGCCTTCTTTGCTGGGGTCTTCGTGCGCGCAGCTTCGGCGGGGTGCGCATTGCCATCGTATGATGTCTCCCGGTGCAGGGCTGCCTCATGAACCTGTGGTTGTTGGCTATCTCGACGAGACTGTTCATGGGAGCGCGAGGGGCTTTGCTCCTCGCATTCTTCCCTTTCTTCCTTCGGTGCCGCAGGCAACGAAACCTCTGCTTCTCCTTTCCCGTCCACTCGCTTCATGCGAATCATCGGCTCGCCGTCCTTTGCCGTCTCCATGCTCAACGCATAGCCGGGAAGGTCGTTCTTTTCGGCCAACTTGAGCATCTCGAACTTGAACCGGCGGTACTGGCCCTCGGCGCCTGATTTCTCGAACAGCACTGGCATGGAGATTGCGAAACCACCCTCGCCCGCGCCGCCTGCATGCTTGCGCGCCACACGATAAAGCCAGCGTTCGCGCCCGCCGGTGATGTCGAAATAGGCACGGTCGATGGAAAGCACCCCGCCCTTCATCATCACGCCTTCCCAGAACCAGTTGGATAGCTCGATCGTCATCCCGCGCGAACGCTCGGTCTTCTCATCCACCAGCTGGGTCCAGCCATCGAGCCACGAAAACGTCGCCTCGCGCCTGTTCTCCGCCCTCAGGTTGGTCTTAATCGTAGTCGAGACGAGGCGATCCAGTGCCTGCCCCAGCAGTTCGTAGGCCCGCCCCGTCGTCGGCCGCCCGATCGCGCGCAACAGGTCATAGGGCATCAGGTGCAGCGTGCGCGGCACGTCGTTCGCACCGCGCCGTGCCATGTCGGCGAGCATGCTGGCGCAGTAGATCAGGATATCCGCGTCCCAGATCGTCGCCATGCCATAGTCCGGGTTGGCGCTGACATGGACATGCACTTTGCCGTCAGGGCTGGTGTAGTCGATTGGCTTGGTACGTTTGGTCTTGGCGAGGGAGAAGAACGGCCGCTCCATCATCTCGCGCTGATCGCGCAAGGGCAGGTCGGCAATATAGGGGAGGAACAGGTCGAACTGCTCGCTGACGGAGGTCTTGCGTGCGCGGGTCATGTGGTGTGTTTACCTTCGGTGAACTCGCTTTCGGCTCGTTTCCCCGGGGAAACGTAGCGAAGCGAATCTCGGCGAAGCCAGACATTTTCAGGGGAAGAGGAAGAGTAGAGGCCAGCGCCCCTGCCCCGCGATACCGTCGAGGTGACGCACGCAGCTTCATGTCGCGCCCACCTTGAGGCGGGCGACATGAAAAGCCTGCGGCACATTACCCTGCTTTCGTCATTGCGACTGCAGCGACAAAGAACAATGCCACTGTGCGTGTGATGATACCAGTTCCGGGAGCGCGAAGGCAATGGCCCTCGCATCTTCCCTTCGACTTCCATCACGCCTGCAACCCTTTGCCTTCGGCTTCCAGTTGCGCGAGCAGCACGCGAACGGCGTTCACGGTTTCCTCGAAGTTCGCTCCCGATCCGGCGTGGAGCCGCACCGTCACTCCTTGACGGTTATGCGACTGGAGCGAGGCCACCGGGCGTCCTGTGCGACTGTTTGGAATGCTGTGCATCACCGGCTTTTCGCGCGCCGTATCGGGTGCGGCAAGCAGGGTGCGCAGCACGTCGGCGGCGGGCAGGGCAGGGCGATCTGCTTCTCGGCGGGCGGCCTGGTCCTTTGCAAGCCGGGTGGCTTCCTTGCGGATGGCGGGGGCCTTGTCCTTGTCGTCGAGCGCCTGCGCCAGAGCGTAGGCGGGCTTGAGTTGGACATCGGCGGGCGAGGGGAAGGCGGCGATCACGCCATCGGGAAGCGCGGCGACCTTGAGCATCTTGGAGAGCCAGCCCTTGGACACCTTCAGTCGCTCGGCCATGCGGGTGAGGTGGCTGCCGTAGTGCAGCTTCATCGCCTCGGCATAGTTGCGTGCGCGTTCAAGGTCGGACACATCCTTTCGCGCGCGGTTCTCGATATCGGCGAGGCGGAAGGCGGCTTCGTCGTCCAGCTGTGCGACCTGAGCCACAAACTGCATGTCGGGGTAGGAGTGCGCACGCAGCCAGGAGATCGCCCAGTGGCGGCGGGTGCCGGCGATAACTTCGTAGTCGTGTGCCGCATCCCCCTCGATCCGGCGGACCACGGCGGGCACTTTCTGGCCACCCTCGGCGATGATCGAATCGAGCAGTTCGCGGCAGGACTCTTCCGTCAGGTGCGCATAGCTGCGGGCATTGCCAGACCACGGACGCACCCGCGCGGGATCGAGCAGCAGCTGCGTCACCTGCCGCACTTCGCCGCTGGCCACGCGGGCGAGGGCGCTTTCGCGGCCCAGCAGCGTGGTGCTGCGAGCGCGTTCGGCTGCGGGTTCCGCCGCCGGGGCAGGGGAGGGTGCATCGTCGTCGGAGAGCAGGGCGGCGAGATAGTCGGATTGCTTGCGTGCCATGAATTACCTCGAACGCGGGAAACTGAATCGGAACATATTGCGGACATCGCGGGTGTAGGAATGGAAAATTCCATTCACCGCCCAATGATGTTTCCCCGGGGAAACAAGTCCAACGCGCTCACCCATTGACCAGCAGCTCCTCGTCCACTTTCTGGCTGCGGCCCCATCCGGTGCGAACCAGCTGTTCGATCTGGCCCATCGCCTCGTCGAGGTTGGCTTTGCAGCGCTTGTGCGTGCGTGGCGTGCCGATGGGTTTTTCCAATTCGTAGATTGTCATCATCCGCATCGCCGCGTGGCTGATCTCGGCGCTTTCGAGGATCGGCACGGGCAGCAGGGCCGGGCCGAAAGTCTGTTCCATGATGGCGCGGACCATCTCGTGGCTGGGATCGTTGCCGTCGAACTTGGAGCACAGCAGGCGCACGAAGGAGTAGTCTACCTCGATCCCGGCCTGCGTCAGTTGATCCAGCACCTGATCCATCATTGAGAGGAACTGTACGGTCGAGCAGAAGTCCGGCGTCGTCGCCGCCAGCGGCACCAGCAGCGCGTTGGCGGCCTGCATCACGGCCAAGCTGATCGTGCCCAGCGCCGGGGGCGGGTCGAGCAGCACTATGTCGTAATTGCGGGCAAGATCAGTCAGCCCTTGCTTCAGCTTGCGGAAACGCGCGGCGAGCACCGACTGCCCGTCCGCCCCGGCGGCGGCGAGTTCATATTCCACATCGAACAGCTCAAGGTTCGACGGGATCAGATCGACGTTGGGCCAGGGCGTTGCCTTCACTGCATAGAGCAGGTCGGCCTGCGTCGGGTCGATCGAGAGGTAGGGGTAGAGCGTCTCCTCCCGCGTGATGTTGAAGTGCGGGTTGAAGCCGAATAAGGTGGTGGTGGTTGCTTGGCTGTCGCAGTCGACCACCAGCACGCGGTAGCCCTGCACCGCGAAATAGTGCGCGAGGTGGGTGGTGACGGTGGACTTGCCGACGCCGCCCTTGAAGTTCTGCACCGCGATCATGGCGGGCACGTCCAGCGGAGCGCGGGCGGGGGAGGCGCCCAGCACCTCGCGCATGTTGAGCATGTCCTGCACCGAATAGCCCAGACGCCGCCCGTTCTCCCCGGCGGGGGGAGGGGGCAGGCGCCCGTCGTCCTCGGCCATGCGGATGCGGTTGGTGGAGCAGCCCAGCAGCTGTGCGGCCTCGGCGATACCGAAGCGCACGTTGAGGCCCTTGCGGCTCTCGGGCAGGAACGCGCGCTTGCGCAGCCGCTCGATCATCTTCTCGCCTGCCTGAGCGAGATCGCCTATCTGGGACAGGATTGCATTTGGATCGGCCACGCAAGGCTCCATTGAAGGTTTATTACGTTTTATGCTTCAATAGTGCTTCAGTCCAGTGCGAAATCAGTCATAAAGATTCAGCATGTCCCTCGCCGCGCAGGCCTTCGAGTACGATCCTGATTTTATCCTCAGCCGAGGAATGCTGGCGTGTAGGATCGTGTCCCCCAGCGTGGTGTAACTGGGGGCTGAGGTGGTCACCGTGAATTTCGGATAGGCTTGGGTTGCGAAGCTCAAACCATTCGGAAGGACCACGATGACCGACCCCATGATGCACCTGCGCGCGCTGGTGGAGAAGGCTCCCGACGCGGATATTTTGCGCGACATGATCTCCTTTGCCGCCGAGCGGTTGATGGAGAAGTCCGCCACGCGCCTCGTCCAGCGCAATGGCTATCGCGAGCGTGACTGGCAGACCCGGGCGGGGACTGTCGAGCTGCGGATTCCGAAATTGCGCAAGGGCAGCTACTTTCCCGGTTTTCTGGAACCGCGCCGGATGGCCGAGAAGGCGCTGACCGCCGTCATCCAGGAGGCCTATATCCATGGCATATCAACGCGCTCGGTCGACGATCTGGTCAAGGCGCTGGGGATGGAGGGCATCTCCAAGAGCCAGGTCAGCCGCCTGTACGAGGACATTGACGAGCGCGTCCACGCCTTCCTGGATCGTCCGATCGAGGGCGACTGGCCATACCTGTGGATCGACGCGACCTATGTGAAGGTGCGACAGAACGGCCGGATCGTCTCGGTGGCGGTAATCATTGCTGTGGGCGTCAACAGCGATGGTCGGCGCGAGGTGCTGGGCATGGACATCGGCGCCTCGGAGGCCGACCCCTTCTGGACCGCCTTCCTGCGCAAGCTGGCGCGCCGGGGCCTGCGCGGGGTTAAGCTGGTCATCTCTGACGCCCATGAGGGCATCAAGGCGGCGGTGTCCAAGCTGCTCTGCGCCAGTTGGCAGCGCTGCCGCGTCCACTTCATGCGCAATGCCCTGTGACCTGCCCCCCGAAAGATCCCTCATTCTGATGTAGAGTCTGCCAACTGCAAGGAGCAGACGCATGAGGAAGAGCCGTTTCACCGAGGCGCAGATTATCGGGATGATCAAGGAGCAGGAGGCCGGGCTGCCGACTGTGGAGGTTTGCCGCAAACATGGGCTGAGCACGGCCACGTTCTACAAGCTGAAGGCCAAATACGGCGGATTGGAGGTATCCGACGCCCGCCGCCTGCGCCAGCTTGAGGACGAGAACGGCAAGTTGAAGCGCCTGCTGGCCGACAGCATGCTCGACAACGCGATCCTGAAGGACTTGCTGGGAAAAGTCTGACGACACCGGGCCAGCGGCGGGACGCAGTGCGGCGGGTGTTGCGGGACTATGATATCTCGCAACGCCGGGCCTGCGTGCTGATTGGTGTCGATCCCAAGACGGTTCGGCGCGAACGCCCGCCTGACCATAGCGCCATCCGTGCCGCCATGAAGGAGGTTGCGGGCAAGCGCCGCCGGTTTGGCTACCGGCGGATCGGCATCATGCTCGAACGCAAGGGGATGATCATGAACCACAAGAAGCTCTACCGGCTCTATCGGGAGGAAGGCTTGTCAGTGGGGCGGCGGCGTGGCCGCAAACGGGCGCGGGGCAGCCGCACGCCGATGCCCGTGCCGCTGGCACCGGGGGCACGCTGGTCGATGGACTTTGTGTCCGACACCTTCGGCGCATCACGCAAGTTCAGGATTTTGGCCATCAATGATGACTGCTTCCGCGAGAACCTGTGCCTGATCGCGGATACCAGCATCTCTGGTGCCCGGGTGGCGCGTGAACTCGACACGCTGGTGCGGCTCTATGGCAAACCGGCCTGCATTGTCAGCGACAATGGCACCGAATTCACCAGTCGGGCCATCCTCGAATGGGCCGGCAAGAATGGGATCGAGTGGCATTACATCGACCCGGGCAAGCCTCAGCAGAACGGGTTCATCGAGAGCTTCAACGGCTCGCTGCGCGATGAATTCCTCAACGAGGAACTGTTCGACAGCCTGGCCGATGCCCGCCGGAAGCTGGCCATCTGGCGCTACGATTACAACCACGTCCGGCCACACTCATCTTTGGGAAATCGAACGCCTGCACAAGCGCGTCGAGCGTTCGAGCAGGACGAAGCCATCACGCACGACGCGCTTGTGCAGGCGCAGGGGGCATCGTATTTAACTGCTGGACTCTCGTTATGATCGAGGGACTGACGGGGGGCAGGTCACGAGGCGCACCGTGTCGATTACGTGTTCGGCCTGCCGACCAACGCCTCGCTGCGAGCCGATCCGGCCATCGTCGCTGCCGCCGATGCCTGCGCGGTCAAGCGGGCTCAGCGCCAATGCCCGGTCCTGCGCCATTATGCCCAGACCCGCTACGGCGCCAAAAGCTGGAAGGGCCAACGCCGCGTCGTCGCGCGGATCGAGGCCAGCACGCTGGGTATGGACATCCGCTATGTCGTCACCTCGCTGACCGAAGGCTCGGCCGAGCATATCTACGACACGCTCTACTGCGCGCGCGGCCAGGCCGAGAACCTGATCAAGCGACACAAGACGCAATTGGCCAGCGACCGCACTTCGTGCCGATCGGCCAATGCCAACCAGATGCGCCTCATCCTGCACACCGCCGCCTACTGGCTCTTGTGGCGCATCAGCCAGGAAATCCCCAAGGCCGCAGCACTTGCCACCGCAGAGTTCGCAACGCTGCGTTTGCGGCTGCTCAAGGTTGCCGCCCGGGTCATCGAGAGCGCCTCGCGAATCCGTATCGCCTTCGCCTCAGCCTGCCCCGATGCCGAGGTGTTCAAGACCATCGCCATCAACCTCCGGCTTGCACCAACATAGCCAGCGCGGCCATGCCGCAGAAAACCCCAACCCTCGTCCGTTCAACCCCGAAAAGCCCATCGATCCTGACCCGGCGAAATACGCCGCCGCCGGCGCTCGCCCAGGTCACGCGGCCAACGCCACATCAAGCCCGGAAATCCAAAGCCCGACTGGCTCATGAATAAGACGGGCTAATCTGCTTTGATGACCATGCAAAGGCGTGCTTCTCCTAACGCCGCAGGAGGATGCGGGTGGAAGTCGTATGCGCGGCGAGGTCGTCCGGCCAGAAATGCACCGGGCGCAAGTCTCCGGTGGCGTAGCTGCTGACCTGATCGGAGAAATGGGGAGAGGCCGGGACGTTGCTTTCCCCGCCGATGCTGACGGCGCGGGCGGTGACGCGGGGGCCGAATTCGACGGCGGCGACGAAACTGTTGCCGCTGGTGCCGTAATAGCGTTTCGTTCCCGGATAGCGTTTCGCCCCGAACGAGGCGAGCGAGCCCCAACGCGCACTGGCGAAGGGGATTGGGGTCGATGGTTTCGCATCCGAAAACACCTGGTCGATGGCGCCGTCGTTGCGTTGATAGCGGTTCATGTCCCCCCACGGCACGCGCCAGTCGCCGAAATCGCCTTTGAGCCGCGCGATCGCTTCGTCGAGCGCGGCAAGGCGCTGTGCCGGGCTCGCATGGCGTTCCATCCAGTCCCAGACCGATGTGCTGTCATCCTCGGGATCGGGATGGTCGCCGCGCTTGGCCCAGAGCGCTTCGCCCCAGTTGACAGCGAGCGTCGTCGCCGTCGAACCGGCCGACCAGCGCCGGTCCCAGCCTTTGAGCAGGGCGATCGCGGCCTGTCGGTCGGCATTGCCGGGGTCGGAGGCTGCCGCGTCGAACAGCGGGGGCAAAAGGTGCTCGAACGCCGGAAGCCAGGGATCGTAGGCAGCCGAGATAAGCGCAGGCAGCGTGAAGTCCCGCCGCTCGCCCAGCACCTTTTCCGCATGGGGGCCACGTGGGTTTTCGCCCAGTTCGTCCATATAGACGGGGTAGTCGGCTTTCCGGGGGCTGTCCGCACCAGCGGCAGTCCAGGGCGCGTTGTTGGTGTTGAAGGCCCAGCCGTTCTTCGGATTGAGCACGCTCGGCAGAGTATCGAGCGCATGAAGGCCGCGCCAGTCGGTCGCGGGATCGCTGCCGTCGACAGGCTTCGTATAATCGAACCGGGTATCGCGGATCGGCACGAATTGCGGATGGAGATAGGCGATCTCGCCCTTGTCATCGGCAAAGAGTGTGTTGTTCGAACTGTTCGCCTTGCGCTCGGCGACTTTGAGGAATTCGGAGAGGTCGCGGGTCTTGGTGCGCAGATAGCTTTGTTCGAGTGCGGCGACGGGGCGGTTCATCAGGGCAAAGGCAATCCACTTGCCCCCTTCCTCGCGCACGATCGGGCCGTGGTGGCTGGCCCATGTGGTGAAACTGCGGCTCGCCATGGTTCCGTCGGGGCGGCGATAGCGCAGCGTGATCGTGTTTTTCGCAAGCGGGCGGATCTGCCCGCCATAGCGATAGCCTTTGGCCCCGGTCGGGGAGTCGACGACGGTTTCGGCAAACTCGTCGACGTTGTCGATCCCGCTCGACGTGTGCATCCATCCGGCATGGGCGTTGAACCCCTGATAGATGAAGAATTGCCCCCACGTGACCGCGCCATAGGCATTGAGGCCTTCGCGGCTGGTCATCTGCAATTCGGAGCGGAAGAAGAAGCTGGTATGCGGATTGATCAGCAGCAGCGCATGGCCGTCCTTCGTCCGTGAGGGCGCGATGGCGATGCCGTTCGACCCTTTCGGTTCCTGCCAGATCAGCCCGCGTTCGGCGGCGGTCATCGCCACTTGCTTGTGATCGTAAAAGGCCTGCAACTGCGACAGCGGCACTCGCTCGATATCGCCGCCGATGCTGCCTTCACTGAACGAAAGCGCCATCCACGGTTCGAAATGGGTGAGGACCAGCGGTTTCGCCTTGGGATGATCGGCGAGCCATGCGTTGAGCCCGTCGGCCCATGCCTGCATCAGCTTGCGCAGCCAGAGCGGGCTTTGCGCATAGTCCGCCTTGAGCCGGTCGGGGTCGATGAACAGGCGCTGGCGCAAATCCTGCCAGATCGCGCTTTCCCCTTCCGCTTCGGACAGGCGGCCCAGATTGACCAGGTAATTGCGTTCGATCCGGGGAAAATCGTCTTCGGCCTGAGCATAGATCATGCCATAGACCGCATCGGCGTCAGTCTGTCCCGACACGTGGGCAATGCCCCATTCGTCGCGGGTGATCGTCACGCGATCGACTGTCGAAGGGGCTTTTGCCGGGTGGGCCATCGCCATGGGAACCGCCAGCGGCGCGGCGAGCAGGACAGCGGCAAGACGGCGGGAAAAACGCATGACGGGCTCCACGGATCGATCGTCGTCCTGTTAACGACCGATCCGCGAACCTGTCACGCCCATTTACGCGGTGCGAGCCTCATGCGGCATAGCGTTTGCCCATGCCGAACGATCCCTGACCGCGGTTGAGGGGAGAGCGTGGATGGTACGCCAGACAACGCTAACGCATAATGCCCTGTTTCCGTTGGTTTCGGAGCGTCTACAAACCGAGCGTTCTGTGGACAGTCCCTACAAGATACCGAAATCTCGCCAAGATGCGTCCACAGAATGCGTCTCTGAATATGATTTGGTCCACAAAACCCAGCTACCTTTCAGGGATACAGGTTTTGTTCTCGCTTAGCAGGCTGCGGAAAAAGGCCCTTGCGCGCAGGCACTATTGCTGATTCCAGGATCGCGTAGCGTGATGTTGAAGGGACGGTGATGCGGGGCGGGGACGAACGGAGCGAGGGGCTGTTTTCTTACGTGAGTTGCGAAGCCCGGGTACCGCCCAATCATCCGCTGCGCGCGATCCGGGCCATTGTCGATGAGGCGCTGGATGTGCTGTCGGCAGATTTCGACGGCCTGTATTCCCGCATCGGCAGGCCCTCGATCCCGCCTGAGAAGCTCCTGCGCGCCTTGCTTTTGCAAGCCTTTTATTCGGTCCGCTCGGAGCGCCAGTTGATGGAGCAGATGGATTACAACCTGCTGTTCCGCTGGTTCGTCGGCCTGGCGATGGATGCGCCGATCTGGGATGTCACGGTCTTCACCAAGAACCGCGAGAGGCTGCTGGCCGGCGACATTGCGGCCAGATTTCTGTCAGCGATCATTCGGCATCCGCGCGTGCAGGCGCTTATTTCTGATGATCATTTCTCCGTGGACGGCACGTTGATCGAGGCCTGGGCCAGCGTGAAAAGCTTCCGCCCCAAAGAGGAAGGCGGCCCCGGGAATGACGGTGGCGATGGGCCGAGCGGCCGCAATGCCGAACGCGATTTTCGCGGCGAGAAGCGCAGCAATGCCACCCATGCCTCGACGACCGATCCCGATGCCCGGCTGTTCAAGAAGGCGCGCGGCCAAGCGGCCAAGCTGTGCCACATGGCCCACGTCCTCATGGAAAACCGCAATGGCCTGGTGGTCGATACAGAACTCACCCATGCCACCGGCACCGCAGAGCGCGAGGCCGCGTTGACCATGCTCGAGCGCATGGAGGGGCGCCACCGGATCACGCTGGGGGCGGACAAGAACTATGACACGGCCGCCTTCGTCGCGGCCTTGCGCGAAATGGATGTCACCCCGCATGTCGCGCAGAACAACACCAACCGGCGCTCGGCTATCGATCGGCGCACGACGCGCCATCCCGGCTACGGCCTCTCGCAGAAAATCCGCAAGCGGATCGAGGAGGTGTTCGGATGGGCAAAGACCTGCGGCACCATGCGCAAGACACGCCATCGCGGACGGCAACGCGTCGGGTGGTCCTTCACGCTGACCGCCGCCGCCTACAACCTCGTCAGACTGCCAAAGCTGCTGGCAGCGGCCTAGCCCTGCGCCTCACAGCGCCCAGAACGGCCAAACGCGGCCCGCCTTGGGAAGGGTGCCTGCCAGAATGACTGTCGGCATGGTCTGGAAGCGGTGAAAACGGGACCAATGGCGAGCTTTGACATGCCTTTTTCCGCAGCCTGTTAGAGTGGGCAAGGAGGGCACCGCCTACATCACCGACAGTTCGCTGAAGGGACCCGGCGGACTTATCGTAGTCGACCTTGCCTCGGGTATCTCCACGCCTTCGAGACCGGCAGCGAACTGCGGGCGGGCCTGGCGCGCTGGT
This sequence comes from Novosphingobium sp. IK01, assembly GCF_033242265.1. Classification (NCBI taxonomy): domain Bacteria; kingdom Pseudomonadati; phylum Pseudomonadota; class Alphaproteobacteria; order Sphingomonadales; family Sphingomonadaceae; genus Novosphingobium; species Novosphingobium pituita. The sequence goes on from NZ_BTFW01000004.1 coordinate 52,461, forward strand.
TCACCTACTATAACCACCACCGGCCTCATTCCGCCCTTGCCGGTAGAACCCCGACAGAGGCATATGGGCAAATCGGCCCATCAGATCATGGGGGGCATGCCCCCCATGATCTGATGGCCAAACTCGCGGCATGACGACATCGGCTTGAGCTTAATTTTGCCGCAAACCTGTCCAGGAAGGCGGGACCACCTCAGTCCCGTCCTGCTCAAATAAGGAATCTCCGAGTGAATACGACATCCGAAGCAACCACGGGCGAAGTCCGTTTGATCGCCTATCTCGTTCCGAAACCTGGGAAGGAAGAAGACCTGGCGGCCGCAATACGCGACATTTCCGCTGATGTGCTCAGGGAGCCGGGTTGCGCCGCTTACATCGCGCATCAGAGCTGCGAACGTCCTGGCACGATCGTCATGTACGAAGTGTGGGAAGACGATGCCGCCCTGGACGTTCATGTGGCCAGCGCACCTTTCCAAAGGCTCGCGGGGCGCTTCGACGAGCTATTGGGCGAACCGCTCAAGCTTGAGCGCCTGCAGTTGCTCACCTGAGGCCGCGCGCGGAGCGAGGCGCCATTATCGTCCGCGCCGCGGATAAGCAGATACAAGCACGCACTGAAACCCATGCTTCACGGATCGGAATATGACCCAAAACGTCGCTCTTGTGGCAGGTGCCAGCGGCATTATTGGCAAGGCCCTGATCGAGGAGCTGCGTGATCGAACAGACTGGCATGTTCGCGCGCTTGCGAGGCGCGGCGATAAACTCGTCCAAACTGTCCTCGCCGATCTAACCGATCGGGAGGGAACACGCGCCGCACTCGACGCGGCGGCGGCGTCTGATACCACGCACGTCTTCTACGCCGCCTATGCTAGCGGCGGCGGACTCGCCGAGGAAGATGCCACGAACGGCGCGATGTTGCGTAACCTGCTAGATGGCCTGGAGAACATCGGTGCGCGGCTCGATCGCGTCGTGCTCTACCAAGGCGCAAAAATCTACGGAGTGCATCTCGGTCCAGTGCGGTCACCGTTCTACGAGGACGACAATCCGCGCCATCTGGGCCCCAATTTCTACCAGACGCAGGAAGCCGAGTTGATCGCACGACGGGCGGCCGGAAGACATGATTGGTCGATCTTACGGCCGGACGTGGTTATCGGCGACGCGGCGGGCAATGCCATGAACATCGCGACGGTGATCGGGGCGTATGCCGCCATTTGCCGCGCCAGCGGCGCAGCTTTCAGATTCCCGGGAAGCGAAAAGGTCTACCGGCATGTCTTTGCTCAGCTCACCGATTCTCGCGCGCTGGCGCGAGCGAGCCTTTGGGCCGCGAAATCGCCCGCTGCCGCCGGTGAGGCCTTCAACTATGTTCATGAGCCGTTCCGGTGGGAGCGCGTGTGGACCCGTCTTGCCATCGACCTCGAGCTGAGCCTGGGGCCGCCTCTGCCGATCAGTCTCGCTGAACACATGCCCCTTCAGGCCGATCTTTGGGCGAAACTCGCCAGCGAACAGCAGATCGCTGATGTTCCATACGAGAAAGCGGTAGGATGGAGGTTCGGGGATTTTGTTTTCGGCGCCGAGTTCGACGTTGTGTCCGATATGTTGAAGATCCGGCAGGCGGGGTTCACCGAAACCGTCGACAGCTACAATGCACTGCTAGACGCCATCCGCCGGCAGCAGGCCGCCGGCATCATCCCGCGCTGAGAACGAGAAATGAAGATGAAGCGCATACTGTTTTGCTTCTCTGCGGCGATCGCAACGACGTCCGCAAATGCCTCAAGCGAGAATGCGTGGGCCAAGTTTCAGCTCGAAGTGGCGCAGCGCTGCGCGGTCGCAAGCAAGCTTGATCACGCACACATCTCCGAAATTGTTAATTTCGACGAAAGCTTGGGAAAGGTGGTAGCTTTGGTAACCGGCCGCACCAGCTTGCCGTCGATGATCCCGTCCGCCTCGCCGAAATCTACCTGTGCGTGCCCCGGCTTGTGGCTCAGGGGTATGAACACCTCGCGGCTGCGCAGCTTGGCCCCCGCCACATAATCGCGGACAATGGTGATGCCACCGGTGATGCAGAGCCGACAGACCACCGATGTCGTGCTGCAGGCACTGCACATGGCGGTATGGCGGCGCAAGCCGAAGCAGCGGGTGTTGGTCCATTCGGACCAGGGCTCGCAGTTCACCAGCATGGACTGGGCTGCCTTCATCCGGGCTCACAATCTTGAACACTCGATGAGCCGACGTGGTAACTGCCACGACTGTGAGAAGATGCATGCAGTCTGGAAGGTCTGACCCGTGCTTACGACTGACCACGTGTCATGGCGTTGATCTGTCGGCCCTCCAGACTGCACCCGGGGCGTCGCGAAACGTGACTTGATAGGAGCCTGAGGGAGTGCCGTCCCGTCACAGTCCTGTCCGCTCGCGAAGGGCCTTCGGGTTCCACCCGCCTGGAGGACCAATATGCATGATATCACACCAGACGCCGTCGTCATCGGCATCGACACCCATAAAGACGTTCACGTCGCGGTTGCAATCAATGGACTGGGCGCGCGTCTCGCCACAGCATCGTTCCCGGTAACCAGCAAGGGTTATCGCCAGGTGGCAACTTGGGCAACCGAGCACGGAACCGTGCACGCGTTCGGTATCGAAGGAACTGGCTCATACGGTGCCGGCCTCGCACGTGCGTTAGTTGCGAAGGGCTTGCGCGTCATTGAGGTTGGCCGGATCAACAGGCAGCTCCGGCGTCGACATGGCAAGACCGATACCGTGGATGCCGAGTCCGCTGCAAGGGCCGTGCTTGCAGGTGATGCTGACGGTGAGCCCAAGCTCGGTGATGGCACCGTCGAAATGATCCGTCACCTCAAGATCGCACGCGACACCGCGCTCAAAGCGCGAACCCAAGCCATGGTCACGCTCAAGACAATGCTGGTGAACGCGCCACAGGCGTTGCGCGAGCGGTTCATATGCATCACCGGCAAGATGACGCTTATCCGCGCGATCGCAGCGCTGCGCCCGGGGGCACTGGTATCCACCACTGCATCGGCGAAGATGGCGCTACGCGCATTGGCAAACCGATGGCTAATGCTGGATGCCGAGATCAAGGAGCACGAAGCCGTCCTCGAGCAGTTGGTGCGTGCCCACGCACCGGCATTGATGGATGCGCCTGGCGTGTCGACCGGTACTATCGCCGACATGCTCATTGTCTTGGGCGACAATCCTCAGCGAATCCGATCCGAGGCCGCGTTCGCCAAGCTATGCGGCGTGTGCCCTGTGCCGGCATCAAGTGGCAAGACCAACCGTCACCGGCTCAACCGCGGTGGCAACCGACGGGCGAATGCGGCTCTGTACCGCGTCGCCTTGGTTCGCATGCGCCACCATCCGCCGACCCGCGAATATATCCAGCGCCGAACCGCCGAAGGCAAGTCACCTCGTTAGCGTCCGCGCTCGTGGTGTAATTTCCGGTGTAGATTGAGGCGATCGCATGGGGTGGGGCATGCCCCACCCCATGCGATTTCGATCTCGGTGGCCACCGGGCTCATCGGTAAGGTGGAGTTACCACACTTCACACGCCCACCGAGGAGTTGATCCCGATGACCGACGACAGACTACCGCTTGCCGAACTGATGGCGAAGACCGGGGATGGAGATTTTCTGCGCAAAATCGCAGAGAGTGTTTTGCAGATCATCATGGAAGCCGACGTTGACGGCTTGGTCGGTGCTGGCCGCCATGAACGATCCAGCGACCGGACGACCTGGCGCAATGGCTACCGCGACCGCAGCCTCGATACCCGGCTCGGCACGCTCAACCTCAAGATCCCCAAGCTGCGGACCGGCGCTTACTTTCCGGGCTTTCTGGAACCGAGGAAGACCGTTGAGAAAGCGCTGGTCGCGGTGATCCAGGAGGCGTGGATTGCTGGCGTCAGCACCCGGCGCGTGGATGAACTGGTCCAGGCCATGGGTATGAGCGGCATCTCCAAGTCCTCGGTGTCCAAGCTGTGCAAGGACATCGAGGAGCGCGTCCATGCCTTCCTCAAGCGCCCGCTCACCGGCGATTGGCCCTACCTCTGGCTCGACGCTACCTACCTCAAGGTGCGCGAGGGCGGGCGGATCGTCAGCGTCGCCGCGATAATCGCCGTAGCCGTCAACACCGAGGGCAAGCGCGAGATTGTCGGCCTCCACATCGGCCCTTCCGAGGCTGAGGTGTTCTGGTCCGATTTCCTCAAGGACCTCGCACGGCGGGGGCTGACTGGCGTGAAGCTGGTGATCTCCGACGCCCACGAGGGCCTCAAGGCAGCGATCACCCGAGTGCTCAGCGCCACCTGGCAGCGTTGCCGCGTCCACTTCATGCGCAATGCCCTGGCCTACGTGCCCAAGGGCCAGAACACTGTTGTTGCCGCCGCTATCCGCCAGGTCTTCCTCCAGCCCGACCACGCTGCCGCGACACAGGTCTGGCGCCAGGTCGCCGACCAGTTGCGCGCCCGCTGGCCGAAGCTCGGCGCCTGCATGGACGACGCCGAGCATGACGTGCTCGCCTACATGACCTTCCCCGAGCAGCACCGGGTGAAGTTGCACAGCACCAACCCGCTCGAGCGCCTGAACAAGGAAGTGAAGCGCCGTGCCGATGTCGTCGGCATCTTCCCGAACGAGGACAGCATCATCCGCCTCGTCGGCGCCGTTCTGCTCGAGCAGAACGACGAATACCAACTCCAACACCGCTACATGCAGATTGAGGGCATGGCAGCCCTCGCCACACCAATCATCGAGGAGGTTCAGCCGCTACAGATTACGCCCAAGGCCGCCTGAAAATGCAGCCCGATGGCCACACCCGAATTTACACCACATTGACGGACGCGACCGTCACCTCGCGAAATCCGGCGGTGCCTCAAGCGCTACATCGCTCGCGAAATCTACCAACACCTCTGCACTGAAAAGCCGCTCCCAGCAGCCGCGAAAGGCTCTTGACCAACATAGGAGCATCAATGCCTTGGCCGAGACCATCAATGGCCTCTACAAAACCGAGGTGATCTGGCGTCAGAGGTCATGGCCAAGCGCATCGGCAGTCGAAATGGCAACCCTGCGCTGGGTGGATTGGTTCAACAACCAGCGCCTTTTCGGCCCCATCGGCTACATCCCGCCCGCCGAGGCCGAGGCAAACTACTTGACCTGCCCCCCGTCAGTCCCTCGATCATAACGAGAGTCCAGCAGTTAAATACGATGCCCCCTGCGCCTGCACAAGCGCGTCGTGCGTGATGGCTTCGTCCTGCTCGAACGCTCGACGCGCTTGTGCAGGCGTTCGATTTCCCAAAGATGAGTGTGGCCGGACGTGGTTGTAATCGTAGCGCCAGATGGCCAGCTTCCGGCGGGCATCGGCCAGGCTGTCGAACAGTTCCTCGTTGAGGAATTCATCGCGCAGCGAGCCGTTGAAGCTCTCGATGAACCCGTTCTGCTGAGGCTTGCCCGGGTCGATGTAATGCCACTCGATCCCATTCTTGCCGGCCCATTCGAGGATGGCCCGACTGGTGAATTCGGTGCCATTGTCGCTGACAATGCAGGCCGGTTTGCCATAGAGCCGCACCAGCGTGTCGAGTTCACGCGCCACCCGGGCACCAGAGATGCTGGTATCCGCGATCAGGCACAGGTTCTCGCGGAAGCAGTCATCATTGATGGCCAAAATCCTGAACTTGCGTGATGCGCCGAAGGTGTCGGACACAAAGTCCATCGACCAGCGTGCCCCCGGTGCCAGCGGCACGGGCATCGGCGTGCGGCTGCCCCGCGCCCGTTTGCGGCCACGCCGCCGCCCCACTGACAAGCCTTCCTCCCGATAGAGCCGGTAGAGCTTCTTGTGGTTCATGATCATCCCCTTGCGTTCGAGCATGATGCCGATCCGCCGGTAGCCAAACCGGCGGCGCTTGCCCGCAACCTCCTTCATGGCGGCACGGATGGCGCTATGGTCAGGCGGGCGTTCGCGCCGAACCGTCTTGGGATCGACACCAATCAGCACGCAGGCCCGGCGTTGCGAGATATCATAGTCCCGCAACACCCGCCGCACTGCGTCCCGCCGCTGGCCCGGTGTCGTCAGACTTTTCCCAGCAAGTCCTTCAGGATCGCGTTGTCGAGCATGCTGTCGGCCAGCAGGCGCTTCAACTTGCCGTTCTCGTCCTCAAGCTGGCGCAGGCGGCGGGCGTCGGATACCTCCAATCCGCCGTATTTGGCCTTCAGCTTGTAGAACGTGGCCGTGCTCAGCCCATGTTTGCGGCAAACCTCCACAGTCGGCAGCCCGGCCTCCTGCTCCTTGATCATCCCGATAATCTGCGCCTCGGTGAAACGGCTCTTCCTCATGCGTCTGCTCCTTGCAGTTGGCAGACTCTACATCAGAATGAGGGATCTTTCGGGGGGCAGGTCATACTATGCAGCCAGAGAGACCCTCGATATGGTTGCATGACTCAATTGAAAATGCCTCCGGGAAACCCGGGGCGCTTCAATTGCTCTAAGTAGCCGAGTAGGGGGCACGTAGAGTTATGGTCGATACTGAAACCCGGATTCGTGAGCTTGAGCATCGGTTCAGGAACATTTTCACTGTCGTTCGTTCCCTTGTCAGCCAGAGCTTGCAGGCGGCCGATTCGATCGAAGACGCCCGATCTTCCATTGACGAGCGATTGGCGGCGCTGGGCAACGCGACCGAGCAGCTTCTATCCCACAACTGGCAGGCGCCCCTCCTGCCCGCGCTGGCGGAAAATGCGCTGGGCCACTTCACCCTCTACGCGGAGCGGCTTCGCCTCGACGGCCCCACGGTCATGATCGGTCCCAGGGCGGCGATGACGTTGACCCTCGCCTTTCACGAGCTGGCGACGAACGCGATCAAATATGGGGCCCTGTCCAATGAGGCGGGCACGATCGAGCTGACATGGAAGGTGCTGGATTCGGGCACCGAAGCCGAGCTTTGGATGCAATGGGCCGAACGGGGTGGCCCGCCAGTCGTCAGGCCCGAGCGGCGGGGCTTTGGGTCGCGGCTGATATGCACGGCCGTGAGCCGCAGCTTGCGCGGCCGTGCCGAGATGGAGTTTCCCGCCTCGGGCGTCGTGTGGACCTTGCTCGCTCCTCTGGCTGCGGTCGAGCTATGATCGAATGCGGATATGGGATACCCCGACGCTAAGCCTTGGGTTCATCGCGCATGCCTGTCTCTCCGGCCCACGCTCCTTGCTCGATCGGGTCCCTCTCGCTACTTTGATCGTCTCTTTTGTCAGGATCCTGAAATCCGGAGCACGTCTGTATGTCCAAACCGCTTTCCCCCGAAACAATGGCTTTGGTAAAAGCTACGGCGCCTGCGCTCCAGCAGCACGGCGTGGAGATTACCACGCGCATGTATCAGCGCCTGTTCGTCGATCCGGAGATCAAGGCGCTGTTTGACATGGCCGCGCACGAATCCGGCGCGCAGCCCAAGCGGCTCGCGGCGGCGATCCTCGCCTTTGCGCAGAATGTGGACAAGCTCGACGTGCTGAAACCCGCGATCGAGCGCATCGCCGCGCGCCATGTCGAGACCCATATCAAGCCCGAACATTATCCTGCGGTCGCCAACGCGCTGCTGCCGGCGATCCGCGACATATTGGGCGAGGCGGCAACCGATGAGATTCTGAACGCCTGGGGCGAAGCCTACTGGTTCCTGGCCGATATCCTTATCAACCGTGAGGCGCAGCTCTACCGGACTGAGGCGGCATGATCGCCGCATCGGGCCGCTCCTCCCGCTAGGACACTGACTCCTCAGCGCCCGCCAGCCCCATCACGGCGGTAAGGCACCGGCCTTCATTGGCCGAATGGACAGGCACAAGAGAGACGAACTCATCGCCATTACTCCTGAACACCGTTAGCGAGCTTGACGAGCTTCATCTGCACCTTCTCAAGATCGGCAATGGCCTGATGATCTTCGATCGACCAACCCTCACCTTTTGGCCGTTTCGGCCCCTTTTGTAATCGACCGATGATTGAGGCGGCCTCGTAGACCTCCTGCACACCGCCATGGCCGCCCAGATCAAGCCGGTGCGCGATTGTCGTGAGCCGATCCACGAAGTTCGTGCGGGCCGCCGGCCCGCTCTGGTGCGCAAGAGCGGCAGGCCCTGCCTTCAGAGCCGTGGCGAGAACATCCAATGCATCATTATATGGGGTATCTGGCATGATAGCTGTCCTTCTTTGCTTTGCCGATCCCCTCGTGAGTGACTCATGGTCTCCGGCTATTGCTGTTGAAGACCATTACTGGATTGCGGCCGCACGGTTGCATTTGTTTTAGGCAAAGCCACGTTCCCGAGCCCAAGCAATGGCTGCGGCGCGCCGATTGACACCGATCTTTCCGTAGATGCCGGCAACGTGGTTTCGCACCGTGTTTCCCGAAAGCGACAAATGCTTCGCGATCACCTTGTCGTCCAGGCCCTCGCAGATAAGCCCCAGCACCTCACGCTCACGAGGCGTCAGGTCGGCGGTCTCAGTGGGGTCGTTTGCGGGAGGGGGCGAAATCCTACGCTCTCATGACTGCCATCCGAGACGCTGACCGAGTTTACTCCTTCGCTGGTCGCAAGACCAGCGGTCGCATTGACCTTGGCGGGTGTGCCGCGGACGCCTGATCGACGACGATTGATCATGCTCTCATCCGCGGGTTGGTTACCGCACTACCCGTATCCGTCGCTGGGCCTATCCTCCGTCTAAGTTCGGGCGTCGGACGAACCTGCCCCACCGTACATCGTGGATTGCCCATCACAGTCGGGTGCCCGCGGCACGCCGGCCAAGGCTATGCAGTTGGTGCGCTGGCGCCTCCTCTCGTTAATGTCGTGCGCGGATCAGCCGGCTATCGCCGGCGACACCCGACGGGCGATGTCCCAGGCATAGCCGACCAGTTCACGCGCGATCGCGGTGGTCACCTTGGGCTGAGGCTTGCCCGTGGCCGCCAGGCGACGGTAGCGCTGGCACAGGCGAACCTGCGCTTTCCACCCGATCGCCTGGATGTCCTCGGACAAGTCGATGACCCGCTCACGGTAGCGTCGTTCCTCGCGAGCGGGCAGTCGATACGACCAGCCCGCCTCAATCAGCATGGTTCGTGCCTGCGCGTTGCCCGCGCGGGTGATCCGGCCCCGTTTGGTCCGAGCGCCGCTGGAGTGCTCGGACGGCACCAAGCCGACATACGCCATCAGTTGCTTGGGATTGTCGAAGCGGGTGAGATCGCCTACTTCAGCGACCAGCGTCGCAGCGCTGACCAGCCTGATACCGCGCAGGACCTGTAGATTGCGGACCAGCGGCGCAAAACACCATGCGTCCACCGCTTCAGTCAGCGCCGCTTCTAAGCGCCCAACCCGTGCCTGCGCCTCCAGCACCCGCTTCTGCATTTCCTCGAATGCCAGCTGTTGGTGGGGAAAATCGAACCGCTGCTCGGACAACCACCGCCAGTACATTTTCGTCCAGGCCGCCTTGCCGCCGAAACGACGATCATGACGCAACAGGAAGCTGCGCACTGTCTGCTTGGCTCCGATGGCATCATCTTGCGCGCTGCGTCGCGCGCGGATGAGATCGCGTACCGCCTCGTGCGCTTCGTCCGGTATCCAGATTGCGGTGAGTTCGCCAGCGCGTAGCAGCCGCGCCAGGGTCATCGCGTCACGCCGGTCCGTCTTTACATGGTCACCCGGGCGCCGCGGCATCATCGAGGGGGCGATGACGATGCAATTCTGTCCCAGCTTCGTCAGCAGCCGATGCAAGCCATACCCGCAGGGACCAGCTTCGTAGCAGACGTTCAACGTCACGCCCGGTCCAGTCAGCCGCTTGACCAGCTTCCTGATCGCATCGTCCTCGTTGGCGACCGTGCCGACGAAACGCACCTCGCCTCCGCGTTCCCCATCGGCAACCGCGACCGCAATGGTTTCCTTATGAACGTCCAGACCAACGTATTTCACCGTCTCCGTCATGACTCGTCTCCGCTGCTGACAAATCCATCATCAGCATCTCAGATTCGAGCCTCCGAGGCTCTGGCAGTCATGGGGTCTAAGCCGAGGACGCGCTTTCCGTAATCTCTGAGTTCACCCTTGGGACCGACATAGCGGTAGAGAGTGACGCGCTCGATCCCGAGTTCCTTGCATAGATCGGAGACGGACGTGTCGCGCTGGGCCATGGCGGCCTGGGCGAGGCGCACCTGAGCTTTGGAAAGGGCAAACTTGCGGCCGCCCTTACGGCCCCGCGCGCGGGCGGCGGCCAGGCCGGGGTGACTACACGAAAGTGACGTATCTGCACGCTAAGGGTGAACGGATCGGGAACGCTTGGGCTTTGCGTCCTTCTCCGTGGCTTCGAGGGCTTTGTAGAGGGCGGTTTTGCCGATCTTGAGGCGCGCGGCGGCTTCGCGAACGGTGAGGCCGGAAGCGATATGATCGCGTGCCTTGCGGAGCTTGTCGGGTGTGACCACTGGCCGACGCCCGCCGGGACGGCCTCGCTCGCGAGCAGCCTTGAGGCCGGCATGGGTGCGTTCCCGGATCAGATCGCGCTCGAATTGGGCAAGCGAGCCGAAGATGTTGAACACCAGCATCCCGCCGGAAGTGGTGGTGTCGATGTTTTCGGTGAGCGAGCGGAACCCGATGCCGCGCGCCGCCAGCTCGCCGACTTTCTCGATCAGATGGCTCATGGAGCGGCCAAGACGATCGAGTTTCCAGACCACCAGCGTGTCACCGCTGCGCAGATAGGCGAGCGCTTCGGTCAAACCAGGCCGATCGGCCTTCGCCCCTGATGCGTGATCGTTGAATATACGGTCGCACCCGGCATTGTTCAGCGCGTCGAGCTGAAGCGAGAGCTTTTGGTCTGCGGTCGAGACTCGCGCATAGCCGATCAGCGCCACAGACTGTCCGATCCTGTCCGTTTTCCCGTCATTATGCAATCTTGTCCGAATCGCCGTTGCAGGTCCAGAGTTAACGGACATATTCCTGTTGGCCGCCAGAGGACCGTCTGACGGACAAGGGTGAGGAAGGAGATCATGCTTGGCGAGACGGCGACTGGTGAGCCCGGAAATCTGGGCGGGGCATTATAGCGCGCCGCTCGATGAGCGTGAGATTGCGCGGCACTATACGCTGACCAGCGACGACATGGACGTTGTCGGCCGCCGTCGCGGCGATGCCACCCGGCTCGGCTATGCGATGCTCATGCTATATATGAGATGGCCTGGCCGTGCGCTGGAAGCGGGCGAAGTCCCGCCCGCTCCTGTACTCGCCTATGTGGCGCAGCAACTCGGCGTCGCGCCCGAAGCCTTTGCGGACTACGCCCATCGGGACCAG